>CAZHGG010000004.1:0-32714 GCA_964531755.1 uncultured Polyangiaceae bacterium | reverse complement strand
TGGCGCGCGCGTCGGCGGCGGCCGGACAGGCGCCGGACGGCGCGGCGTGGGCGCCGAAGAAGGACGGCGGGCGGGCGCTGGCGAACGCGCCCGCGGCGGTCACGGTGCGCGCGGTCGGGGACGTGCTGCAGGTCGCAGTGGAGGGGCACCACGTGTTCCACCAGCGCGGCGACGGGCGGCTCCCCGAGCGAAAGATCATCCCGGCGCCGGGCGACGACATCCCCGAGGCGTGGGCGGCGGCGATCGAGGGCGCGGCGGTCTCGGCCTTCCGGAAGGCGGTGGGCACGTGATCGCGGTCGGGATCGGCGCGGTGCGAGAGTATCTCGAGGCGCGGCGCGTCGTCGCGCAGGTGCTCTTCGGGCGGCGCGAGCGCGCGCGGCGCGTGAATCAGGGGGCCGGCGGCGCGAATCGGATCGTGTTCCAGCCGGGCGACGACGGCGGGCGGCTCGGGCAGATCGGCCCGGTACACCAGCCGGGCCCGCGCGACATCGCGGCGGGGATCTCGGCGCGGAGCCTGGCGAACCTCTCGGCGGTGTACACGGTCTATGTGTGGGCCTCGGCGCCCGCGTCGTCCGGTGGCGCCTCCCAGTCGCGCACGCGCGACGAGCTGGCCGATTTCGAGGCGGCGGAAGACCTCCTCCAGTGGACGGTCCGGGCGGTCCATTGGGCCTTTGACGGGCATTCCCAGTGGGGCGAGCTGTCGGTGGTGCCTGAGCCGGTGGAGCTGGCGAACGGCGTCGAGCTGAAGGCGTCGCTGACGGTCGGGTTCCCGCTCTACGACACGCCAAATACCCGGGTTTTCCCGGTCGGAAAGACGAACAAGGGGACGCCGCCCCCGTAGCGGCGAGAGGAGTCGAGGATGCTTCCGATCGTACAAATCACGAAGACCGACGGGAATACGGGGGTGGTGCGGCCTGGCGCTGATGGGATCTGCGCGGTCATCGGACCGGCCACGGCGGGAACCCAGAATCAGGCGGCGAGCTTCGGCAAGTCGAAGGCGCTCGTGGACGGGCTCGGCGGCGGCCTGCTGGTCGAGTCGGCCGCGTGGATGATGCAGTTTACCCAGAAGCCGGTCGTGGCGGTCCGCTCGGCGGCGAGCGTCGCGGCGGTGCTCTCCGCGGTCGCGCACTCGGGCGCGGGAACGTCGGTGGTGACGGCGAGCGGCACGCCGATCGACGACTACGCGGTGATCTTCAAGGTCGTTGCGGGCGGTACGATCGGCGTTGCGGGCGCGACGTACAAGGTTTCCCTCGACGGCGGAAAGACCTACACGGCGGTCCGGGCGCTCGGGACTGCGAACAGCCTGTTGCTCCTCACGCCTACGGGCGAGAGCACCGGGATCACGCTGGCGTTCGCGGCGGGAACGCTGCTGGCGGACCAGGTCGAGACGCTCTCGGCGACGGCGGCGCGCCTCAACAATGCGGACCTCGTGGCGGCGCTCGAGGCGCTCCGGATCTCCTCGCTTCGCTTCGAGCATGTCCACGTGATCGGCCCGCTCGACGCGACGATGCTCGCGACGCTGGACGCGTGGCGGCTCGCGCGCGACGGCGAGGGGCGGTACTACACGGCGAGCGGGAACACGCGCTTTCGGACGATCGGGAGCGAGACCGAGGCGCAGTACAAGACGGCGCTCGACGGGATCTTCGGGGCGAGCGCATCCACGGGGATCGTCCTCGGCGCGGATGCGTTCGACTGTGCCTCGCCGCTCTCCGGGCTCTCGATTCCCAGGGACGCGGCGCTCGCGATCGTCACGCGCGGCATGTCGATCGCGCGCGGCGTCGACTGCGCGGAGGTGCGGCTCGGTCCGCTCGTGGGCGTCGGGATCAAGGACGCGCGCGGGGGCCCGTACTGGCACGACGAGTCAATCTATCCGGGCCTCGACGACTCGCGCTTCTCGGTCTTCCGGACGTTCGATCAGCTCCCCGGGACCTACGTCTGCAACCCGAACCTCTTCAGCACTCCGGGCAGCGATTACGTGTACTGGCAGCACATGCGCGTCATGAATCGCGCGTGTGAGATCACAAAGGAGCTGCTCACGCAACGGCTCTCCGCGGGCGTGCGGAAGGACGACGCCAACCACATTCTCGAGGTGGACGCGAAGGAGCTGGACGAGCTCGTCTCGGCGACGCTGCGAAGCGAGCTGGACGGGCAGGTGACCGACACGGGGTTTCTTCTCTCGCGGGATGACGACCTCGGCTCGAACGGGCCGAACACGCTCAACGGCGCCGTGTGGGTCAAGTCGCTGGCCTACGCGAAGAAGTTCGGGATCGAGGCCAAATTCGTACGAACGATCCCGGTGTCCGGGTGAGGAGGTAACGACGTGGACGCACTACTCTACAAGGTCAACGGGTTTATCCATTCCTGGGCGTCGTCCGAGCTGATCATCGGCGCGAGTCCGTTCGTGGGGATCACCGAGTTCTCGTACGGCGACAAGCGCACGCGCTCCAAGGTCGTCGGCATGAACCGAAGCGGGGTTCCGCTCGGGCGGACCTCGGGCAAGTACGAGGCTGACGCGCTCACCATGAAGGTCCTCGTCAAGAGCTACGGGATCCTCCTCGGTCTGCTGACCGCGAAGGGGCTCGGCTCGGCTGGCTCCGGCGGCGTGCCGATCATCTGGAAGTGCTTCGAGCCGAAGGCGCCCCCGTTGATCGTCACGTTCGAGGACTGCCTCCTCGAAGAGCGCTCGACCTCTCTCTCGGAGGGGCCCGACGCGATCACCCGGGATCTCTCCTTCAACGTCAAAAGCATCACCGAGAACGGGATGGTTCTCTATTCGCGAGGTCCACTGTGAGCGAAAAACTCGAAGCGCTGCGGCGCAAGAAGGCCGAGGTCGAGGCCAGGAACAAGCTCGAGGACGAGGCCCGCGAGGTCGAGGAGCTGGAGCTCGAGCTGGCGACGGCGGAGAGGCACGGGCGGCGCGGCGCGCGGTGGGAGCTCGTCTCGACGACGGAGGGGCCGGTGGTCCTCGTGCGCGGCGATGGGCTCCACTTCAAGAAGTTTTCCGCGGCTCTTCAGGACGAGGCGAAGACGGCGCCCGAGGTCATGATCGCGGCTCGCGCGTTCGTGCTGGACCAGGTGGCGCACCCTGACCGCGAGAAGGCGGAGGCCCTCTTCAACGCGGCGCCGGGTCTCGTGGTCCGGTGCCAGGACGTCCTGGTCGCGCTGCACCGCGGGGAGGAGACCTCGCGCGCGGGAAAACGCTAAGCCTGCTGCGGCAGGCCTCCCGCGATCCGTGGTTCGCCGGTCGGTGTCTCGTGGCGCTCGCCGGCGCGCCCACTGAAGGCGAGGACGGCGCGCGCTCCATGGTGGCGGCGATCCTCGTGGCTCGTGGGCTCGAGGACCTCCGGAACCTCGAGAAGCGGGCGGGCGCGGAGCGCTTCGTGATCCATCACAACGGCGAGGAGTTCTAGCGGTGTCCAACGCGCGCGCGACCTTCGAGATCGGCCTTCAGGGGAACGCTCCCCAATTCGCGGCGGAAACGGCCGACGCGATCGAGGGGATGCGCGCGCGCGTGCTCGGCGGCGAGAAGGCGATCAAGAGCATGGCGGAGAGCCTCCGCCGGCTGAAGGGGTCGAGTCAGGAGGTAAAAGACGCGAAGGCGCAGCTCCAGGCGAAGATCAACGCGGAGCGGGACGCGATCGGGAAGCTCACGGCGGGGGCCATCAAGGCGGGCCTCCCCCTCGATGCGCTTTCGGCGAAGTCGAAGGAGGGCGCCGGCGCGGCGGACGGTCTCGCCGGCGCGCTCGGGCAGGTGGGCGGACCGGTGGGCGTGCTGCAGGGCAAGCTCGCCGGGTTCGCTCGGGTCGTGGGGACGGGCTCGCTGGCGTCGGGCGTGTTCCGGATCGCGCTCGTGGGCGTGGCGGCGGCGGTCATCGCGGTCACGGCGGCGTCCGTCGGGGCGCTCGTGGCGTTCGGGCGCTTCGCGCTCGAGGGCGCGAACGCGGCGCGCACGGCGAACCTGTTTCGCGAGGCGGCGACGGGGAGCGCGGAGAACGCGCGGAACCTGGGCCAGCAGGTGGATCTGCTCGCCTCGAAGGTCTCGACCTCGAAGGAGGAGCTCAACGAGCTGGCGATCGGCCTCGCGCGAAACGGCGTGCAAGGCCAGGTCCTCGTGGACACGTTCAACGCGGTAGGCCAGGCGGCGGACGCGATGGGCTCCGAGGCGGCCTCGAAGCTTCGCGGGATGGTCGAGGCCGGGCGGCTCTCGCAGCGGTTCTTCGCGACGCGGGAGAGCCTGATCGGGACCGGCGTCTCGTTCGACGAGGTGGCGGCGTCGATCGCGCGCTCGATGAAGGTCGGGCTCGGCGACGCGAAGGCCGCGCTAGCCGAGGGCCGGGTCGGGCTCGGCGTGGGCGCGGCGGCGCTGCGCGACGCGGTGGAAAAGAAGTTCGGGGCGATCAACGCGCGGAAGATGCTGGACATTACGGTCCAGTCCAAGAAGTTCCGGGAGAACCTCAAGGGGCTTACTTCGGGGATCAACCTGGATCCGCTGCTGAAGGGCGGCGCGGCGTTCTTCTCGCTCGTCGACGAGAGCACGGTCACGGGCGCGGCCCTCAAACAGATGGTGACCTTGTTCGGCGACGGGTTCGCGAAGGCCTTCGGCGCGGCGGCGCCGGTCGGCGCGCAGTTCTTCAAGGGTCTGGTGATCGGGGCGCTGACGTTCACCGTGGCGATCCTCAAGGTCCGCAAGGCGGTGCAGGGGGCGCTCGGGGATCGAAAGCTCGTAGGGGACATCGACGTCATGAAGGGGGCGCTCGTCGCGGGCCAGGTGGTCGCCACGACGTTCGCGGCGGTGCTCGTGACCGTGGCGGGAGCGTTCGGCGTGCTCGCGGTGGCGATCGCGGGTCCGGTCGCGGCGCTCGCGCGCATCATCGGCGCGTTTCAGGAGGGCGTGACCTTCCTGCGGAGCCTCAACGGCGTGGAGATCGGCCAGGCCCTTGTGGACGGGCTCGTCAAGGGCATCTCGGCAGGCGGCGCGGCGGTAAAGGCCGCGGTGGTCGGCCTCGCGGACAGCGCGAAGGGCGCGCTCACGGGGGCCCTCAAGATCAAGAGCCCGTCGAAGGTGTTCGAGGGCTACGGCACGAACACCACAGAGGGGTTCGCGCGCGGCGTGGATGCGTCGGCGCCTCGAGCACAGGCGGCGGTCGATGCGATGGCGCCCGAGGGGCCCTCGGGCGGCGGCGGTGGTGGGAGCGGCGCGAGCTCGAGGGCGGCGGCGGTGACCCTTACGGTCAACATCACGATCAGCGGTGGCGGCGGCGGGGCGGACCGTGCGCTCGTCGCTCCCGAGGTCCGCGCGGGCATGATCCAGGCGCTCCGAGAGATGGCCCTCGCGGCCGGGCTGGCGGTGACCTAATGGGCTTCCCGATCGGCGATTCGGTGTGGATGGGCGGGCAGAAGTCGCCCGGCTCGGCGCGGATCCGGAAGGCCGGCGACCCTCGCACGTGGGACGTGCGCAAGGGATACGGGTTCTCGGGGGCCTATGCGGTGTTCACCGGCGACGACCTCTCGAAGTTCTCGATCGACTTCGCGCTGTGGACGCCGGACCAGTTCGACGACTGGCGAGATTTCGCGAGGGTGCTCGCGAAGCCGACGACGGCGAAGGCGAGGACGAAGGCGGTGGGGATCTACCATCCGATCCTCCGGGTGCCTCCGCTCGACATTAAGGCCGTGGTGGTCCTCGACTGCTCGCAGTTCGACGTGGACGAGACCGGGCTGTGGATGTGCACCGTGGATCTCATGGTCTTTCGGCCGCCCAAGCCGGCGCTCGCGCGGCCTCCGGCGGCGATCCCGGGCGTGTCGAAGCCGGCTCCGACCGCGCAGGATGCCGCCGACAGGAAGATCCAACAGCTCGTCGGTCAGGTGGGGGATCTCCTATGACGGCGCCCACGCTCTCTCTCTCGGGCCAGGCGGCGATCAGCGTGCGGCGCGTCGAGCCGTGGTCGGGCGCGTGGTTCGCCGACGTCGAGCTGGACACGGCGGACGCGGTGAAGGTCCCTACGGGGCGCGTGGTGCTCGCGCTCATGGCGCAAGAGCTGATCGGCACGGTGGACCCTGAGGGGTCGGGGCGGTTCGGGTCGCGCGTGCGCGTGCGGGTGGTCGGCGGCGGGAACGGGTGGGCGAAGCCGGTGGCGCCTCGGCACTTCCACAACGACGCAGGGGTCACGTTGGGCGCGGTGCTGCGCGCGACGGCGTCCGAGGTCGGCGAGACGATGGGCGCGATCGCGGACGAGGTCCTAGGCGTGGACTACGTGCGGACGGCGGGCCCGGCCTCGCGCGTGCTCGGCGCGCGTCCGTGGTACGTGACCGACGAGGGGCTCACGGTCGTAGGCGAGCGCTCGGAGGTTCCCGCGCCGGCAAGCGCGCAGGTCATCACGTGGGACCCTGTGACGGGGCGCGCGGAGGTCGGCGCGCCGGTCATGGTGCGGCCCGGGTGGGTGCTCGAGGACGCGGCGCGCTTCTCGCCGCTCGTGGTGCGCGAGGTCGAGGCAACGCTTGGGGCGTCCGGCGCGCGCAACGTGGCGTGGTGCGGGCAGCGCGACACGCTGGGCGGTGTGCTCGGCGCCGTCGTGCGCGAGCTCTCCGGGGTGGTCTACGCGCGCGCGTATCGGTTCCGCGTCTACGGGATGTCGGGGGACCGGGTGCAGCTCCAGATCGTGACGCCGGCGACGGGGATCCCGGATGTCCTCCCCGCGTCGATGTGGGCGGGCGTGCCTGGTGTTCACGCCGAGTTGACGGCGGGGACGGAGGTTCTCGTGGCGTTCGCGGACGGGTCCTCGGCGCGTCCGGTGGTCGTGGCGTTCGAGCCCCAGTCGGGCCCGAAGTGGAAGCCGAAGAAGCTCGCGATCGACGTGACCGAAGCGGTGGAGATCGGCACCGGCGGGAAGGCGGCGATCGTGGGCGAGGCCGCGTGGTTCGCGCAGGTGACGGCGGCGGTCAACGGCCTGGCGCCGGGGTCGGTGTCGGCGCCTCCGCCGACGGCGGCCGGAAAGCTCAAGGTGGAGTGATGGATCTGCGGTGCGAGCTGGACCTTGACCCATTCGGCGAGGAGTGCGCGGATGCGCTCGAGGAGCTTCGGCAGGACTCGATCCACCGAGTCACGACGAGGCGCGGGGCGATCCTCGATGACGAGGACTTTGGAGAGTCGGTGTGGGATTGGCTCTCGGCGCCGGCGCACGATCGCGAGGCGATGAAGGCCGAGCTGGAGGCCGAGCTGGGCAAGGACCCGCGCGTCGCGCGGGTGACGGTCACGGTCGAGGAGGACGCGCCCGGGTCGTTCTTGCTGACGCTGGCGATGGAAACGGACGACGGCGAGCTGTTGAGCCCACAGGTTCGCGTCACTGAGGACGGCGCGCGCGTCGTTGAGGAGGGCTGAGCATGCCGTTGACGATCGACGAACTTACGCGGGTTCTCACGGAGGACGAGGTCCTGGAGCGGTTCCTCTCGACGTTGGAAACGCTCCAGGTTCCGGCGCGCTCGTGGCGGAAGGCGGGCGCGGCGCGCACGATCCTACGCGTCGTCGCGCGAAGCTTCTCGGGCTTCACCGAGGTCATGGCGGCCTTCATCAAGTCGGGGTTTCTCGA
This sequence comes from uncultured Polyangiaceae bacterium, assembly GCA_964531755.1. Taxonomy (GTDB): domain Bacteria; phylum Myxococcota_A; class Polyangia; order Polyangiales; family Polyangiaceae; genus JAAFHV01. Next base: position 25,131 of record CAZHGG010000004.1, on the reverse strand, counting down.
CTTCGCCGAGGGCCAGTGGCTCACGTTCTTGGCGCGCTACGTGTACGGGGTCGAGCGGATCTCGGCGACGTTCGCGCGGGGTGGCGTGCGGCTCACGAACACGGGCGGCGGGATCTTCAACGAGGCGCCTTACACGGTGACGGCGCTGTGGTCCGCGGGGAAGAAGTCCTATCGCAACGTCGAGACGATCGCGCTTGGTGCGGGCGAGTCGAAGGTCTTCACGTTCGAGGCGGTCGAATCGGGTTCGGCGTCGTCGGTCGCGGCGGGCGGGATCGACAAGCTGGAAACCGTCCTCGTGAACGTGACTTGCTCGAACCCTACGGCGCTCGTGGGGACAGACGACGAGCTGGATCCGGTGCTGCGGCAACGGTGCCGAGATCGGCTCGACTCGGTCTCGCCGAACGGCCCGCCGGGCGCGTACGACTACGCGGTCCGCAGCGCGAAGCGGCTCGACGGAACGGCGGTCGACATCAACCGCGTTTCGCGGTCGCCCTCAAGCTCTACGGGCATCGTCACGATCTACGTAGCGTCGCCCTCGGGCGCCCCCCTCGCGGCGGACCTCCCGATCATCGCGACGAACGTGGATAAGGTCGCGCGACCGGACACGGTGCGCGTGATCGTGAACCCGGCGGGCGAGGTGCCGATCTCGAAGACGTTCACGGTGTGGGCGAAGGCTCTCCCAGGCCTGGGCGTCGAGCACGTGAAGGGCCCGGTGGAGGCGGCGCTCGTGGACCTCGTGAGGAACTACCCGATCGGCGGCATCGCGAAGCCTCCTAGCACGCAGGGCTATCTGTACGCGGACGCGATGAAGGGGGCGGCGAAGGGCGCGCACGCGTCGATCTTCGATGTCGACGGGCAGGATACGGACGTGGCGCTGGCGCCGGGACAGGTGGCGGTCTTGACGGCAACGGTGGACGTTCGGCTGGTGGCACTATGACGGCGCGCCTTCGTTTCCGCGACGCGTTCGCGGCGTACATCCCGACGTGGCTCGCGGACCGCGGCGCGGGGGCGCCCGGTCCGCTGAATGTGGGCTATCGCGTGCTCTGGTCTCTCGTGGCGTCTCTCGACGTCGCGGCCGAGGTGCTGGTCCAGGGCATCGCGGCCACGTGGCCCGGGGTGGGGACGTCGTCCGCGCTGCCAGCGATCGGGCTCGCTCGAGGCGTCCAGCGCGGGCTGGGGGATACCGACGTGGCCTATGGCGCGCGGCTCATGACGTGGCTAGACCAGCGGCGCGTGAAGGGGTCCGCGCGCGAGCTCGCGCGGCAGATCCAGGCCTACCTCCCGCACCGGCCCGTCGTCCGGGTCATCGATCGACATAACTTCTGGACGACGATCGACGGCGCCGGCAACGTGACGACGACGACCGCAGCGTGGGATTGGGATTCGATCTCGAACCCTGAGAGGCACACTCCAGGCGCGCCGTGGTGGTCGGAGTTGTTCGTGGTGATCTACGCTGACCCGTACGCGAAGCAGGGCGCGCTCGGCGCGGTCCCGCTCGGCGTGAACGAGGGGATCGGCCACAAGTGCCCACTGTCTCAGCGGAACGCGCTGGAGGCCCTCATGGGCGAGTGGAAGTCGGCACACTCGAAGATCCGGGCGGTCATCTGGTCGCCAGATCCTACGTACTTCGTCCCGGGCGGTGCGAACGTGCCCAACGGGCAGTGGGGCCAGTGGTCGATCGATGTTGCGGGGGTGCGGGTCGCATCTCCGAGGTTTGCAGACTGCCGATATTGGGAGCCTTGATCCATGACGACGTACGCCGGCAACAACACTTTTCCCGAGGTCGTGACGATTCCGGACGACGGGCCGCTGCTCAACGCTGCGGCACTCAACGTGCCGAACGAAGCGCTCTTGGACCGGACGCGGTGGCTCATGCGGCGGCTCGCGATGACCGCGGCGCGCTTCGGCCCGATGACGGAACACACGCTGGCGCACGCTACGCACCGCGACGGGCGCCCGGCCTACAGCCTTCGGCGCCAACGCTGGTACATCGGCGGCGGCGACGCGAAGATTTCCAGGACCGAGGACTACGGCGCGACGTGGGTCTCGGACGTGACGACGGGGCCCGGCTCGACGACGGGCTATCACGGCGCGTTCATCAACGACACGGGCAACGCACGCTACGGAAACGGGCTGTTCGTCGCGCAGAAGACCGAGACTTGGTACACGTCCTATACCTACGGGACGAACGTCTGGCAGCCTGGTCTCGCGCTGCCGAATGCGACGTGGGGCGGGGTGCTCCATGAGCCGGTATCGGACAACTGGCTGATCTGGGACGTGGGCAAGCTCTACACGAGCCCGACGAGCGCGATCGCGTGGACGGATCGAAGCGCGATCCCGGGCGGCGGGGCGTTCTCGATCATCCCTCCAGTCCACAACGGCGCGGGGCGCCTCATGGCGCAGGGAAAGCTGAAGGGCGTTTATACCTCGACGGACGGCGGCGCGACGTGGACGGAGTGCACGACGGCGTTCGGGCTCGTGGCCATCACGTCGATCGTCTGGGACGCTTGGCGGGGGCGCTTCGTGGTCGTGCTCACGGACGGCGCGGGGCTCGCCGAGACGTGGTGGAGCACCGACGGCGCCGCGTGGACGATGATGTCGACGGGGATCCAGTTCGGGGAGGCAACGACGCCGCTCGGGTACGTGTTCGAGCTTCAGTCGCTCGGGCCGATCCTGCTGGGGACCCTCGTGTCGAAGGTCGGCGGGCAGGTGCGCACGGTGTACTCGTTCGACGGCGGCGCGACGTGGGGGCGCGGCCCGTCTCCCGTCTTCGGCAACGCGGACGCGGTCGTGTACCTCGCGAGCAACGGATCGGACGTGCTCGCGGTGAACCTGAACACCAACTACAAGGGGATCGCGTTCGTGCGCGGGCTCTCGCCGATCGCGTCGTTCTGAGCGGCCCCAAGTGGCCCCAAGTGGCCGACATTCGGCCGGGCTCGCGCGTCTGTACGTAGCGCGCGAGGCTCGGCGTGAGCCATACCGAAGGTGTGGCCGCGCCCGCGCTTTCCTGGCTGGACAAGTACTTCGGCGCCTCGGACGCGTGGGCGTCTCCGAAGGCGGAGATCCTCACGACCGACGCGACGGTGACCGTGCTTGCGAGCTACGACGAGCCGAGCGAGCAGAGGACGGTCACCTATCGCGTGTTGGTGCTCTGCGAGGAGACGCCGGTCAACAATGACGCGGTGGCGGTCGAGCTCCTTCGGAGCTACCGCAACGCGAGCGGCGTCGTTGCCGCGATCCATCCGACGATCAGCACGGGCGGCGCGACGGTGTCGCCACCGTCCGCGGACCTCGTGCACAACGCGGGCACGAAGAAGGTGGAGCTTCGGGTTACGGGGATCGCGGCCCGAAACTTCAAGTGGCGTGCTCTTCGCCTGGAGTCGCCACAATGACCTTCTACGTTGGCGGCGTTCTTCAGGACGGCGGCGGCGCGGCGCTGCCGCCGGGGTGCTCGACGCTGGCGGCTGTGCAGGACGTGGCGGCCGCTGGGCTGACCTCCGACCTCGTGCTCGCCGCCAACGCGTTCGTGACGCTGCTCCGCTTCACTGCCGCCGTCGCGCCGCAGTTGGACGGCATCGTGTCGGGCGGTGGGGCGTTTCGGATCGTCATCATCCGCCCCTCGGCGGCGAGCGTGCAGGTCAACGACTACACGACCTCGGTGAGCGCGGCGGCGAACCAGTTCGAAACGTCGGTGACGCTGGCCGCCACGGGGGCCGGCGGCATCTGGGCGTACGACCCGACCTCGCTCCGCTGGATCAACCTCGGGCACCAATTCTAAGGGGACATGATGACCGACAAACCCGCCATACCCCGGCCTGCCGCGCTCCCTCACGAGGCGCCGACGCCGATCCCTCGGCGCTCGGATCTGGAGGAGTTGCGGGGGGAGCTCGACGCGGGGCGCGACCCTGCGGGCGCGCTGGTCGTGCGCGCGCTCCTAGAGCGCGTGGACAAGCTCGAGGCCGGCGTGCTCGAGGCGATCGCGCACGGGCAAGAGCTGGAACAGCGGACCTCGAAGACGGATCTCGCGCAGGATGCGCGGGCGGCGCTCCTGGCGGAGCGGCTCTGTGCTCTCGAGGAGCAAGCGAAGGCCACGGGCAAGTCGAGCGCGGCGGCCGAGCAGGCCTCGACGGCGCTCGAGCGGCGGCTGTCCGGGTGGGCCTCTCCGAAGGTGATCGGCGGGGTCGCGGGCGGCCTGGCGCTGCTCGAGGTGCTGGGGCGTGTGCTCCACGCGGTGGGGGTGGTGAAGTGACACCCGAGGAGCTCCACGACGGGTACCGGCGCGATCTGCGCTCGCTGCGAGAGGACCTCGTCGCGGCACAAGAGGCGACGTCGCGGCAGGTCCTCGTCGCGCACATGCGGGCGCTAAAGTTGCTTGAGGACGCGGAGGGGCGCGCGCAGACGTTCCGGGCCGAGGTCCGCGCGGACCTCGCGGAGCTGCGAGCGGGCCAACGCACGATCCTCTCGCTGCTCGAGCGGACGGTCGAGATCCCGGCGGCGCCGGGTCGGCTCGGGCGGCTCGTGGAGCGCGTGGGCGCGGTGCTCGCGCTGCGGCCCTCCTCGGCGCGCATGCTCGTAGCGTGCGCGCTCGTGGCCACCTTCTCGGGCGGGCTCGGCTCGCTGCTGTCGGCGTGTACCGTCGCGGGCGCGATGCGCGCGCGCGCTCCCGTGGCGCTCGACGCCGCGGATCCTGGGGGTGTGCGATGAAAGATCGGCTCGTCGGCGTCGTCGTCGCGCTCGCGCTCGTGGTCGCGGGTTGCGGCCCTTCATCTCGGGCGGCGGCTCGGGCGGGGGTCCTGGCGACCGCGGAAAGCCTGCGGACCGTCGATCAGGCGTGCGCGGGGCTCGCGCTCCAGCGTGGCGACCGGGAGCTCGCCGAAGCGTGCGCGGCGGGGTACGACGGCGCACGCGCGGGGCTGCTGACGACGGCGGGCGTGGTGGACGCGTGGGATCGGCCCGAGGCGCGAGCGCGGGTCGCCTGCGGGCTCGTGGCGGCCCTCGGCGGCCTCGATGCGATGATCCACGCGATGGCGCGGCGAGGGTACCAGCCTCCGCCGATCGTCGCGGACGCGCGGGCGCTCGCGCTCGCGGTCGGGGGGTGTCCTCGTGGCTCGTGATCGCGAGGACATGGCGCTGGATCTGCTCGGCGTCGCGGTCGCGTTGGCGCCGGCGCTCGCCGATCTGCTCGGGCGTCACCTCGACGGGTCGAGCGAGCCGCTGGCGCAGCGCGTCCTCCAGCTTCTCCCCGACGAATCCGCGAGCGCGCGAGCGGCGCGAGAGCTGGGGCGGCGCTGATGCCGCAGCCCTTCGTGATCAAGAAGGGCGATCGGGCGCCGTCGCTGGAGGCGTCCTTCGGGGTGTCGCTCGCCGGCGGGACCGTGGCGTTCACCATGGCGCCCAAGGCGCCGGGCTCGGCGCCGAAGGTCAACGCGGCGGCGGCGGTGGTCGTGGACGCGGCGAAGGGTTGGGTGCGGTACGACTGGGGCGCGACGGACACGGACACCGTGGGCGTGTACCTGGCCGAGTTCGTGGCGACGCTCGCCGGCGGCATCAAGCGCTCCGAGCCGTCGGCGACGTACCTCGAGATCCACGTGATCGCGCACGTCCCGAGGCCCGCGTGAGCCCTCCTCGTTCTCCCACCGAAGCGCGCGCGCTCTTGCTGGCCTGGTGGCTCGAGGCGGTGGAGCGGCCATGCGGGCACGATCCGCTGGACGTGCGCGAGGAGCGCGAGGGGATCGTGTGCTCGGACTGCGGGCGCCTCTACCGGAGGCGCTCGTGATCCCGATCCCGATCGGCTTCCCCGGGGACCTCCCCGATCCTGAGGACTGGCCGGTGGTCGAGCTGGACGGGGTGGCGTGGCACGTGGCGCCGGTCTACCTCGGGCCGGTGTCGCGGGCGCAAGCGCTGGCGCACGCGGAGGCGTACGCGTGCGAGCTCCCCTCGCGCGCGCTCGTGGATGCCGTGTGGAAGGCTGCGGACCTGCGGCTGGACCCAACGCGGCTCGCGCGGGACCCAGCGAAGCCCGGCGCGGCCGAGCGACACGCGCGCCATGTGGTCGCGTTGGTCGAGGACGCGGCCGAGCACGGCGGCGCGCCCTTCGTGCTGCTCGCCGGCTCGCACAAGGACTTCGCCCGAGAGGGCGAGCGGGTGGATCTCTACGGGTGGCACGACCTCACGGGGCGCCCGGTGCAGCCGTGGGGCTCGTCCCATTCGGCCGAGTACGTGGACTATTCCCAGGGGCTTCGGCTCGTCCGGAGGGTGGCGTGAGCGATCGCGTGTACGTGCTCGACGTCTCGAGCGTGCAGAAGGGGATCGACTGGGATCGGGTCGTCGATCACGATCCGGGGGAGGCGTTCGGGCGCCCGGCGGGTCGAATTCGCGGCGCGGTCGTGAAGGCCTCCGAGGGCAACGGGCACGTGGACGGGCGGGCGCGGGAGCATCTCGACGGGGCGCGGGCGGCGGGCTTGAGCTGCGGCGTGTATCACTTCGCGCGCGCGGACGTTGGCGTGCGCGACGCGGAACGCGAGGCGGAGCACGTGCTGCGGCACGCGCACGCGTACGGCGACGAGCCGGGCGAGCTGCCGATCGTGCTCGACCTCGAAGAGCCCGCGATCGGGGCGCGGCTCGGCGGGCCCGAGGTGTATGCGGCGTGGATCGTGCGGTGGCTCGAACGGGTGGAGGCCGAGGGCTTCCGCGCGATGGCCTACTCGGCTCCGGTGTACGGGGCCGAGTGGCGCGGAGCTTCGGCCGAGCTGCTGGCCCGGATGGCGGCGCGCCCGCTTTGGGTGGCGCAGTACTCGCGCCGCGGGGCGTGGGCGCCGGCGGACGCGGACCAGCCGTTGCGGCTCGCTCCGTGGACCTCGTGGGCGATGTGGCAGTACTCGGGCGGCGGTCCGGGGCTCCCTGGGAACACGGTTCCGGGCGTGGACGGGTTCGTGGACCTCAACCTCGTCAACGGTGGGCTCGCGACGTGGCGCGAGCTCCTGGGGCTCCCCGCGGAGGCCGAGGAGCCGAGCGGCGGGGGCATCGTGCACGGGTCGCACGTCGTAGACGGGGCGCTCGAGGATTGGCGCGCGCGAGCGCGGGAGGAGTGAGCTATGGCGGTCGTCATTCGCGGGAAGGGTCGGAGCAGCGGCGGGATCGGGCGCTCGAACGGGCGCGCGCACAAGAAGGCGGCGGGCGCGCTCTCGGCGGGCTCGCGTGCCTCGAAGTCCGCGGCGAGCTCGTACGGGAACTCGCCGGTCGGCGGCTCGACACCCTTCTAGTCGTCGTCGGGCGGCGGGACCTCGCGGGCTAGCTCGAGGAGTCGGCGCGAGAACGGGCGCTCTCGCGGGAACTCTTGGCGCGGCCCCACGTCGATCCCGAGCTGGTCCGCGAGGGCTAGGCCGTCGATGTACTTCCCGCCGTAGCCGGGCCCGAGGGCGCGGGTGAAGGCCTCGACTTGTTCCCGGTTCTCGAAGACGATCGACACCCAGTACTCGGTGTCGAGGAGGTCGATCTTCGTGCTCTTCTCGGCCTCGCGCTTCTCCACGAAGCGGCCGAGCTTCCCGAGCTGCTGTTTCACTTTGCGCGCGCTGGCCATAGGTTCCTCCTGAAAAGCTCCATGTCTGCCATGGGGACCACCTCAAGGATCCGGGCGTAGTCCCGGGGGAAGTGCTCCTTCACCTTCGACAAAAAGCGGAAGTCGATGCCATCGAAGGACCGGCCGAAAAGCAGGTAATCGACGGGCAGCACGAGGCCGGCGCGCTTGATGGCGTCGGCGACGTCGGCGATCTTCCAGTCGAACACGGGGCAGAAGGTCCGCATCCACGGATTGAGGGCGCCGTTGACGGCGAACGTGGTTCGCCGGACCGGCGAGTCGGCGGCGCGTACGCCGGTCGCGATGTACGTGGACCGGGGCACGCCGCAGACCTCGCGCGCGAAATCGTGCATGTCCGCGTTCTTGTAGTGCTCGAAGCGGAAGCGGCGGAGCTGGGCGTGGCTGCGGGGCGTCTGGAAAACGTCGTGCTGTAGGTACCGAAAAAGCGAGTAGTGGGGGATCTGGTGGATGCGGAGCCCAAGCCGGCGCTCGTAGTAGGCGATCCAGGTGTCGACGAATTCGAGGCCCGGGATCAGGTACGAGTAGTGCGCGGTCAGCTCGAGGCCGGGCACGTCGCGGAGCGCGAGGAACGCGGCGATCGCGTCCTTGCCCATGCTGAAGGCCACGTTCACGCGGCCGTGCGACAGCTCGGCGACGTACGCGCGCAGCTCGGCGCCGGTCGCGTGGTGGCGCCGGATGTGCCCATACTTCCGCTCGATGAGGGTCGGCGCGCCGGGGCGGCGCGTGCGAGGCGCGCGGCTCACGCTCGGCCGCCGTTTCGCAGTCGCGGGAACTTCTCGCAGACTTGCGCGAACGCAGCGTCGGCATAGCGGCGTATGCGCTCGTTGTGCGCATCGATCCAGGCGCCCGCGTTGTCGGGCGTGATCGGGCCGAGGTCGGCCTCCGTATCGGCGTGGGCGCGCGCGAGCGCGGCGGCGTGAGCCTCGCGGGCCTCGCGCTCGCCTGGGCGGTCGGCGCGGAAGGTCTCCGCGACGGCGCGAGCCATCCGGCCGCGGCTCACGGCGAGGCCTCGGCGTGCGCGTCGCGGTAGCTCTCCGCGGCGAGCGCGAGGGCGCGTGCGTCGGGCGCGGCGGCCTCCTCGGGCGTGAGGATCTCGAGGTCGACAAGGACCTCGAGGGCGGCGGCGATCGACTCGGCGGCGCGCGCGTCGAAGGCCTCGAGCTCGCCGCGGAGCCGGGCGTCCGCGGGCTGGTCCGCGATGCGGGCGACGAGGTCCGCGCGCGAACACGTCGCGCAGCGGCCCGCGTCGTCGCTCTCGGTGGCATGGGTGGGGGCGTGGCAGGTGGGGCAGTGGTCGATCTGCATGGCGTGTCCTCCTACCGCCCCGTGCCCGCCCCTCGGCGGAGGGAGCGGGCGGGGGGAGGGGAGCGCCGGGTCAGTCGGCGGCCTGGGGCCACGCGCTCGCGTCCGCACAGAACGCATCCCAGAGATCAACGCCTACCGCGCGCCGGAGCGTGGCGCGGTCCTCGTCGTTCTCCGCGACGATGCGGTCCGCCCCAGCGGCGCCGAACCTCGCGGCATCGACGGTGACGTCTAGGCCGGTGGCCTCGTCGATGTGCTCGGACACGTAGCGAACCCACGCGTCGAAGTCGGCCTCGGTGACGTTGCCCATGTTGACGCTGGTGAGGGTGACGGATGCGGTACGGGTCATGTTGCTGCTCATGTGGTCTCCTTGGTGGTTCTCCTCGCACACGAACGGCCCGGCGTCCGAGTAGTCCTCGGTCCCGTCCTCGGCGATCCGCGGCTCGATGTAGACGTAGGCGTTGACGTAGACGGGGAGGAAGGCGGCGGTGGTCATGCCCTCTCTATTGCAGAACCTATGCCACCTGTGGCGTAGCGCTAACCATGCGGAATTACGTGGAAGTGGCCTCGCGGAAGCCTGCAAAAGATGCGGAGCGGTGACATGCGTGTCATAGCGAAAAGCAGGCAAAAAGGCGTCTTTCTGCTGACGCTGTGACACGCGTGTCATGGGGTGGGCTCGGGCTCGGCGGGCGTGCGGTCGAGGGGGGCGCGGCGGGGCCCGTAGGCGACGCCGGCCGCGTGCCTCGGGGTGTCGCGGAGGGCGGGCTCGGCGAGCCAACGCATGAGCGTGCGCGTGGACACTCCGAGGCGCCCGGCGGCGAGCTGGACGCGCCCGGATTCCTGGGCCATCGCGTCGCGGACGCGGACCTCCCAGGCGCCCGGGTCGGCGAGGCGCAGCGCCCCGAGGCGTCGCGCAAGCTCGCGGGGGTCCTCGGCGGGCTCGGGCGCGTCCTTCAGGGTGGCGAGGATGCGCGCGGAGGCGGCGGGAAGCGCGGCGAGGCCTTCGGCGTGGACGACCACGGGGGCGCCGCTGACGAGCACGGCGGCGACCAGGATGTCGCCGGCGCCGGCGCGAAGCTCGATCGCGCGGACGCGGGGGTGGGCAAGAAGCGCGGAGATGCTCATGGGCGCCCGGACGCAGAAGCTATGCCAACGGCGCCGGCGCAACGCGGACACGGGCGGGCGCCTCCTGAGATCGTGCCGATGCCGAAGCATTGGGGGCAAGCGGCGGCGCAGGCGACCTTGGCGGGCTTCGTGATGCCGCACCGGGCGCGACGCTCGACTCCGTCGTGAACGCGCTCGCGACCATCGCGGGGCGCTTCTACTACTACCAGGTTTGGGCTCAGTGCTTCCTGGACGGCGAGCGCCTTCTTCTTGGCGGCCTCGCGCTCCTCGGGGGTGGTGCCGTGCCTCACCGGGGCACCCCACGGTACGACCACGCGGTGAGGCCGAGCGGACGGTGCGCGTCGCAGTACGAGGCCCCGCCCGGTCGCCAGACGGTTGCCGCGCGACCGCACCACCGCGCGGCGCAGAGCCACGCGCGGGCGGACTTCCGCCGCGCCCTCGCCAGCCTCACGGCTCTGCCTCGATCCCGAGCCGCCGAAGCATCGCCTCGATGGTGAGCAGGATTTCGCGGCGGGAGGCTTCGCCGTCCTGGGCTGGCGCCATGATGGCGCGCACCTCGACATACAGGCTTTTCCCGACCTTGCCGAAGTCGTACCGGAGGCCTCGGAGGCTCCCGATCGCGGCGTCGATCGCCATGAACGCGGAGGCGGTGGAGGTGGCGGCGGCGGTGGCTTCGCTGGTCATGGTCTGGTCCTCCTACCGCCCCGTGCCCGCCCCTCGGCGGAGGGAGCGGGCTAGGCGGTCGGTCGGGGGGCGGGTCTCCTCAGAGGGCGGCGAGGGCGGCCTCGACCTTCGCGAGCTCGGCGCGGAGCGCGGCGCGATCCGTCTCCGAGCCACCTTCGCGCATGCTGCCGAGCTGGCGGGCGAGGTGGCGCGCGCGGTCCTTGAGATCGGCCCGGCGGGCCTCGGCTGCGAGCGCCGCGTACTCGGCGTCGCTCACCTTCTCGAGCTTGACCGCGCAGCGCCGGCAGAGCACGAGGCCGAAGCCGTGGGTGTTGCATCGCTCATCCGAGTAGTAGGCGGAGACGGGAGCGCCTTTTTTGCAGCACTCGCAGGGGTTTTTGTAGAAGCGGCCCGCGTCGTCGCGGGCCTCGGTGCGGGCGATCTGGGCTTCGGTCTTGGTGGTCTTGGTGGTCATGCCCTCTCTATTGCAGGAGCTATGCCACCGGTGGCGTAGCGCTAAGTATGCGGAATCACGTGGAAGTAGCCTCGCGGAAGCCTGCAAAAGATGCGGAGCGATGACACGTGTGTCATAGCGAAAAGCAGGGAAAAGCTGCGCTTTCGCGCGAGGCTATGACACGCGTGTCATGGCGCCTCGGGGAAGCGCGCGGGGTCGATCTCGGAGGCGTACACGTCTTCGCCGGGCTGGACGTCGCGGCACGCGCACGCGGTCCCGTGCCATTGGCAGACGCGATCGTCGAGCGACGGGCGGGAGCCGTCGAAGACGCGGGTCCACGGCGGCGCGTGCAGGTGCGGGACAACGGCGCTCGTCAAGATGTAGTCGGCGCGGGTCCCGGCGGGGACGACGGCGAGCGGCGCGGCACCACAGAGCGCGGGGCGGAAGTGCTCGGCGCCCTCGGCGCCGGCGGGCAGGCATCGGCGCACGCCGTCAGCGGCGAGGCGGGCGAGGCACGGCGGCGCGGACGGGGGCGGCGGGTCTGCGTCGGGGACGGGGGCGCGCTCGAGGATGCCTCCGCAGGCGGCGAGGGCGACGAGGAAGGCGAGGGCGATCGGGCTGCGCATGGAGGGGTCCTTCGTGGTCATGTGTCCTCGGCGAGCCGGGCGACTTCGGCGAGCGCATGGGGACCGGCGAGGCGTTCGAGCTGTTCGGCGAGATCGGCGCGGAGCGCGGCGAGCGGCGCGGCGGTGGGCTCCCCTCGCGCGGCCCGCTGCACGGCGCTGGCGCGGAAGGCGAGGGCGCTCTCTCGCAGTCGCGCCCTCAGCGCCTCGGTACCCCAGATGTCGATCGTGGGCTCCTCGGGCTCCGGGCCCAACTCGGCCAGCCTACGTTCGCAGTCCTCGGCGCCGCGTTCGCACGCCTGCCGGCGCTCGCGGTCGAGGCGGGCGTACAGGGCTGCTACGGCGTCCTGTACGCCAAAGATGCGCTCGGCGGGCGGCCCCTTGTGCAGCGTGTCCAGCCATCGCGCCACGTCCTCCGCGGTGCGCAGGTCCGTGGGCAGCAGGTAGGGCGTGGGGTCTGGGGCGGTCATGGCTCCTCCTCGTCTGGCGCGTCGAGCTCCCGGAGTACGGCCTCGAGGGTCTGCGCGCGCGCGTTCGCGTCGGTCCACTGGTGCGTTGCGGCGCCCTCGACGGCGTCCAGGCGCCGCTCGCGCTCCACCTCGAGCCGCGAACGCGCCCAATCCCGCAGGGTACGCACGCTCACGGCTCCCCCAGCGCGGCGCGGGCGGCCGCAGCCACCCACCGCCACCGCTCGCGCGATGAGGCACCGCTCTCCGCGCACGTGGGCGGCGACGGCGGCCACCGCGGCACGACGGCAGTCGCTGTGCGACTTGGAGAACGGGTCGCGAGTCTGGTGCGCCTGCGCGTCGTATTCCCTGGCGTACAGATCCGCCAACTCCTCATCCGTCGCGCGGTCCTGCGCGGGCTGCCACGCCCGCTCGTGGGCCACGCCGAGGCGGTAGCATGCGAGGAGGCGGCCGCCGGACGGTGGGCAGGCGTCGAGTAGCTGGCCTGGCGTCGGCTCCCCCTCCGCCGCCGCGGTGAGGCGGGCGAGCTCGGCGCGGGCCTCGTCCCGCTCGCGCTCGGCCTGGTCTGCCCGCTCGCGCTGGGTCCGCGCCTCGCGCATGTCGCCCTCGAGCAGGTCGTCGCGCTCCCGCTCGGCCTTCTCGGCGCGGGCGATGGCCTCCTCGCGCTCCCGCGTCGCGTCTTCCGCCACGCCGACCGCATGGCGCTCCAAGTCGGCGAGGTGACGGATCGCCTCCAGCGCCCCTTCCAGCGTCGGCGGCGTGAGCATGTCCAGCGGGCCGACGAACGCGGCGAGAGGCGCCCACCCCGCCCTCGCGAGGTCCTCGGGCGTGGCGTCGCGGGCGGCCGCGGTCCGGATGGTCAGCAGCTCGGCGCCGGCCGAGCGCGACACCGCGTCCGGTGGCACCAGCACGAGGCGCTCGCGCGTCGGCGGTGCGGGGGTTTCGATGATGATCACAGGTCGCCCTCCTCGTCGTCGTCGTCGTCGCGCATCCACCCGGGCACGTCGAGCGTCCAGTCCTTGGGCCTCCCGTCCTTGCCGACGAGGTCCCACGCGCCCATGGTCTCGCGGTCGGTCATGGCTCGCCAGTGGGCCATCACGACACCTCGCAGCACGCGCAGCGGGGCCCGCGCTCGGTCGGGTGGGTCGGGGCGCCGAGGACGCCGCACCCGGTGCAGCGCTCGACGAGCAGGGCGACGAGCGGGCGCTCGAGCTGCTCGGGTGACATGTCGATCAGGCCGGCGATGGGGTGGCCGTCGCGGGCGAACCACGCCGCGCGCATCGTTGCATTCTGCATGGTGTTCTCCGGTGAGGATGGCGCCGCAGCCTCCCCTCCGCCGTTGCCGTCGTCCGCTCGCGAGGCGGGGACGGCGCAGGCCGGGGACCATGAAGCACCTCGTGGTGTGGTGGACGACCGCCGGCACCCTCGGCGCGTGGCCGTGTCACGTGCAGTCGCCCGAAGCGCAGCCGTCAGGCGTGCGCGGGCGCGCTCTCGGAGAAGTGCGACGGCGCGCGGGGTCATGGGCGGGCCTTCGTTTCGGCGCGCGTGCGCGCGTGGTGGGCGGCGTCGTATCGCAGGTGGCAGCGCTGGCAGAGCGCGCGGAGGTTCTCGGGGTCGTTGTGCGTCGGGTCGTGGTCGAGGTGGGCGATCGTGAGCACGACGCGGACGAAGCGAACGCTCGAGGCGTCGAGCCCCTCAAGCTCGCCGGTCGGCGAGCCCTCGGCGCCCGGCTGCCAGGCTTCGAGCCAGCCGGCCCCCGGGTCGTCGTAGCGGAAGCGCCAGACGGTCGCGCCGTTCGGCGCCCAACAGATGAGCCCGTCATGCCTGGCGCCGCACTCGCCGCGGCACTCGCAGGCGTTGCCGGCGCGCGCGAGGATGCGCGCGCGGAGCCCTCGCCACTCGCGCGGGGGCGGGTAGAGGTGTCGCTGGGAGGGTCGGATCGGCACGGCTACCGGCCTCCGATCTTGCCAGATCGAAGCGCTTCGGCCTCTTCGTTGAGGAGCGCGAAGAAGCTGGCGGTCGCCGTCTTGAAGCACTCCTCCGCGTGCGCCTTCCGGCTCCTGGCCCTACGCTCGTCGGCGTCGCGCTCTCGGTGGTCGACGATGGCGGCTTCGAGCTCGGCGCGCGCTTGCTCGAGGTGCAGCAGCGCGGCCTGGCGCTTCTCGGCCCGCGCGTTCTGCTCGTCGGTGTTGGATCGGATCATGGCTCGCTCTCCTCGGAGTTAGGGCGGGCGCCCGGTGCTAACGGGTCGTTTAAGCGCTGGGCAAGAACCCCCGAGCGCCCCGCGGTCGAGCACCGCGGAGTCGAACCGCGGCGAAGGGCGCCTGTCGCCTGCTCGTGTGGTGCCTACTTCGCCTTGGCGGCTTGCTTGGCCCGTCAGGCGTGCGCGGGGACCTCGACGACGACGCCGTTTTCGTCGTGCTGGACGACGGGCGGCGGCGGCGTCTCGCGGAGCTTCGCGACGGCGGCGGCGCCTCGGGTCGCGACGGCGGCACCCTCGGCGGCGCCCGGCGCGGGGAAGGCCTCGTCCACCGTCATCTCCTTGGCGCGGACGCTCGAGATCAGGCCGATCAAGGTCTCCAGCTCGCCAAGCCCGATGTCCTCGGGCGTGGCCTTCTCCACGCGCGCGAGGATGCGCTCCAGCGTCACGCCGCCTTTCTGGAGGCGCGCGAGGACATCGGCGCGGCGGTCGACCAGGGTCTGGGCGTCGCCCACGGCGCACGCGCGCGCGGCGGCGTAGATGGTATCCACGAGTCCGCGCGGCACGGCGCGGAAGATCGCGTTGCGGATGGCGATCGACTGGGCGGCCATGCCGGTGACGTTGATCATGTCGTCGTCGAAGCGACGGCCGCCCTTCCCGGTGATCTTCCGGCGGGCCTCGATCGTGATCCGCACGTTCGTCTGGAGGTCCCACGCGACGCCCTGGGACACGACCTCTGTGTCGGTCACCTCGACGACGCGCGAGCCGATGTGGAGGTTTCCCCATGCGCTCGCGATGATCTCGGCGAGGCGCACGGAGGGCCCGGTGATGCTCTTCCCGCCGCGGGGAAGCGCGTACATGCACGATTCCGCGACGTCGCGGGAAAGGGTCGCCATGGTCGTTGCCTCCTGGCGGAAGCGCGCGAGGCTGCGCGGGTACTTGTGCGCGGCGTCGAGCTGCGCCTCGACCTCGGAGCGGGCGAGCGCGAACGCGCCCGAGTCGCCGGTGTGGACCTCGATGCCCGAGGGCACCTCGGCAAGCGCATAGCTGGTTTCGGTCGGTCCTGAGAACATGCGGGGGTCTCCTTCGGTCGGGGTCAAGCCCAGGCGGGCAGGTCAAGCTCGGTGATCTGTTGGGGGTAGGCGGGCCAGGCGTCGGCCTCGAAGGCCTCGAGAAGCGTCGCCATGCTGCGCGCGACGGCCTTTCGACCTTTCGCTTCGGCCCGGGGCGACAGCTGGTAGACGGCGACCGCGTACGGCGGGGCCTTCTCGACGGCCACGAACAGGAACGCGTCCAGCGGGCGCCCGAGAGCGGCGAAGCCTGCCTCGTAGAACGCGGCCTGGACGTGGTAGCTGTAGGATGCACACGAGCGGCCGAAGGCGAACGGCGAGGCGTCGTCGGTCGTCTTGAGGTCGAAGACGAGACGCACGCCGGCGGCCTCGACGAACCCGTCCGCGCGGCCCTTGCACTCGAGGCCGGTCGCCGGGTCCTGCCAGCGGAGGGTCACCTCGGTTTGAGCTCGGGCGAGGAGCGGCGCGGCCTCGGGGTGAGCGCGCACGGCGGCGGACATGCCGCGGATCGCGTTGAAGTCCTCCGGTAGGAGGGTCTTCTTCCCGGTGTTCTCGGCGAGCCATACGGCCTTGCGCGCCTTGTTCTCCTTGAAGCGGCAGTCGCCGAAGTCGGGGGCGATCACGTACTCGCGATCGAAGGCGTCGGGCTCGAGGATCGCGGCATGGGTGGCGGTGCCGAGCTCGAGGGCGGCCGCGTTGGCGGCGGGCGTGTCGTTCGCGAGGGCGGCGCGGTAGTGGGCGAGCGAGCGGCTGACGTGCTTGAGGCTCGACGCGTTCACGAGCCCGAGGACCGGGTGGTAGTAGACCGCGGCGGGGATCCCGAGGTGGATACCGTGGGCGAGGTCGAGGATCATGGGGCGGTCTTCACTCATCGAGACGATCTCCGGCGGCAGGCGGCAAGAACGGTGGTGTGGTCGACGCCGCAAAGGCGGCCGGTGTCGGACGCGGAAAGGGCCCAGGTGTCGCGCACGAGGACGAGCCACTCACTTCGCGCGCGGACGGCGGGGCCCGTGCGGGCGCGGCGAACGGTCTCGGGCTCGAGGCCGTGGCGGCGCGCGGTCGAGGCAAGGACCGCGTCCACGAGCGCGATCTGGCTGGCAGCCCAGCGCGGGGCGGGGCTGCCAGCGAGAAGCGCGAGGCTCACTCCTCGGGGGCGCCGAAGAACAGCGGCAGGCCCGTCTCGTCCCGCGCGGTCGTGCATGCTTCCTCGAAGGCGACGGCGAGCGCGCGCTCCGTGTTGTGGACCGAGAGGATCCACGTGACGGAGCTTTGAACGACGCGGTACCGAAGGCGGACCAGGAACTGGAAGACGTCGCCGCGCTCGAAGACGGGGATCGCGATCGCGAACGCGGTCGGGACCTTCAGGGGCTGGCCCTTGTCGTCCTGGTGTTCGGTCGCATAGGACAGCTGGGACTCGCCGCTCGCGAGAACGACGGCGGCGGCGACGCGACTGTTGACCCTGACCGTCAGGCCCTTGGACAGCTCGAGGATCCGCGACGGGGACGCGAGCCCGAGGCCTTGATCTTGGACGAGGTCGGCGAGGCCTTCGCCGGCGCGCTTCGGGTCGATCACGTCGGCGATCCGCGTCTCGAGGAACTCCGCGAATGCGGTCTGATCGAGCCCGCGGGCGCTGAGGCCGGTCCACGCGCGCCACTCCTCGGAGAGCGGGAAGCGGTAGAGCCCGCGGTGCTGGCCCCACTGCGCCCGGGCCGACAGGTCGACGGGGTCCGAGGGGCCCGCGTCGTGGTAGTCCAAGACGCTGATCAGCTCGGGCCCGTCCTCGCTGGAGGCGAAGAGCGCGGACGACTCACCCTTGAACCGGTTCGCGTGCGCGACGAACGACGGGAGATCCGCGAAGGACGCAGTGCCGCGGCGTCGCCTCGGGCGGGCGTCGTACTCCTGGAGCAAGGTTCGCGCGCTCGTGAAGGTCGGGCGCCCGTCCTTGTCGAGCGTGACGATCGTCTGGCGCTCGGCCACGGAGAGGACATGCGGGCCGCGCCCGCGCGCGGCGGCGATCTCGGCGACGGCGTCCGCTTCGGTGCGGGCCGGGGTGGCGGTGCGGTGCTGGTCGAGGGTCTCTTTGATCACTGGGCGTTCTCCTTCGGTGGGATCTCGCGCGCGTCGGCGCGCCGGTTGACGTCTCGGAACGGGAGGTCCTTCTGGCGCGGGTTCTCGACGAGGAGGTTTCCCCCCTTGGAGATCCACATTGCGGCGGGCGGGAGCTTGGCGCGCGGGGCCTTCGACTTGACCTCGCTCTTCACTGCGCACGTTCCGTTTTTCTCGGCCTTGAACGCGAGTTTGAGGACGATCTCGCCAGTGCCGGGCGCGCCCTCCGACAGCGCGTAGTCCTGGCACGCGTTGACGACGGTGTGGATCTCGGCGGAGAGGAGCGCGAGCAGCGCGCCGTCTCCGATCTCGTGCAGCAACACGGCCGCGCTGCGCGGCTCTTCTCGGTCGGTCATGTGGGTCTGTCCTTCAGTTGGCGGTCTTGTTCGGGGTGGCGGGGGGCTTGGAGAGATCCAAGACGACCGGGAGGCACTCGGGGAAGGCGAGCTCCAGCACGCGGAGCGCGGCGAGCGAGGCGACCTCGCTCGCGGCGAGGTACGCGCGGCTCGCGGCGGCCAGGTCGGCCTTCGCGGCGGTGAAGGCGGCGAAGGCTCGCCGGCCGGCGATGTCGCTGGCGACGACAGCGTCCGAGGCCTTCCGCAAGTGCTCGATCGCGTCGTTGATCTCGGTCTCTCGGGTCTTCGTCATGAGGGGCACCTGCAGTCAGGGATCCAGGTCAAGCCGTCGCGAGCGGCGGGGACATGCGGGAGATCGCACACGGGGCAGCGTGCGCGAGGGCGGGGGCGGGGCGAGGAGCGCGGCGGGAGCTCGCGCGGAGGCTCGGGGCGGGTCACGGCGCCACGTCGCAGAGGGCGCACACGGCGCCGGTGCTGCGGTCGTAGACGTCGCCGACGACACCGCAGGACGAGCACCGGTGGACGAGGTGGTCACGGAGGGGGCGCTCGAGGGCGGCCCGGTCGAGGTCGAGGACGGCGCGCACGGGCGCGCCATGCATCGCGGCCCACGTGGCGCGCACGGGGCGCCGGCGGCGAAGTTCGTAGCGCATGGCGGGCTCCTTCCCGGGGGTTGTTGTGGCCGGGTGCTACGAAACTAGCTCGCTAGAATCGTAGCCGCAAGACGTTCCTAGCTCATGGCGCGAAATAGGTGGGAGACGCACGCACACGCGCGCGCTCTTGCTGCGCGGCGCCAATGGAGCGTCCATTGGGGAATGCTCGACCTCGAAGGCCTTGCCGAAGCCCGCTACAGCGCCGCCGGGCTCGACCCTGCGGAGGCTGATCTGCCGCGCCTCGTGCGCGCGCTGGCGTCTTCCTTGCGGCGGTGCGTGAGGGGCTCGAGCTGCGCGAGCTCGCGGAGCGCTTCGGCCTCGAGAGGCCCGCGGCCTCGCACCAGGCGCTGCTACCCTTCTAGCGCCATGAGCACCAACCACCTTGCCGAGCGACTTCGAGAGGTCATCCGCGCGGATTGGTCGAGGACGCGCGGCCGAGGGCTACGAAAGTTGTCTGAGGGCTTGCGGCTAGGGTAATAGCTAGCTAGAATCGTAGCCGCATGACCACACTTGCCGAACGGGTCCTTTTTCTCTGCGACGCGGCCGCGCTGCCTCGGGTGCGGTTGTCGAAGCTCTGCGGGCTGGCCGGCTCGCACCTCGGGCTGATCGTCGCCGGACATCACGCGTCGGTGCGGGGAGACCTCGCCGCGCGGATCGCCAAGGTCTTCGGCTGCTCGCTCGAGTGGCTGATCACTGGCGAGGGGGAGGCGCCCGACGCTGCGCACGTCCGCGCCTCGGTCGCGGCGCTGGAACCCGCGCGCGAGTCCGAAGGCGAGGAGGGGGCGGCTTGAGCTCACCTGTCCAACCTGGGCCCGCAGACGCGCCGCGCGAGCTGAACGCGCGTGTGGACCCTGGGGGCGCGTCGTGATCGCTGTCGACGTGCCGGGCGGGCGCGCGCTCGTCTACCACGCTGAGGGCGCCGGCCTGATGCGTCGCGGGCGAGGCCGCGGCGTCGTGCTGCGCCGCCTGCCGCCATGGCGCCGCGCCAAGGCGGGCGATCTCGCCGCCGCCGTGGACGCGGTCGAGGTGCGGGACGACTGGACCGACGCGCCGCGGGCGATCGCGGCGTGGCTGCGCGCGGGGAGTCGCTGGGGGCTGGTCGACGGGGCGGCGTTCGACCGGGCGCTCGCGCGGTCCGCGATGCGGCGGCACCGGTGGCGAGGCACGGGCGAGTATGCGGTGGTCGATCACAACTACGGTTCGTGCCTCGTCCTCCGCGGCCGGCGTGGGTCCCGATTCCTGCTGATGTCGGGTGACGTCACGTCGCGGGAGTGCACGGGCCCCGAGCTCGTGGGCGGGGTGCTGTCGTGATCGGCGCCACAGCGATCGTGCTGCTGGTCGTGCTCGTGGTCGCCGCGATCGACGAGACCCCCGCGGACCGGAGGCGCCAGCGATGAGCCTCGACGCGATGATCCTCTTGCTCGCGATGCGCACGCTGAACCCGTACGCGGACCCGGCCCTCGCCGAGGCCGTCGTCGCGAGCGGCGCGACCTGGGAGGAGGCGACCTGGCTCGTCGGCATCGGCTACCGCGAGAGCGGCTACCGGCTCCGCGCCGTCGGGGACCACGGGCGCTCGCTCTGCGCCTACCAGCTCCAGGGCGCGCCCCGCGCGGTGCTCACGGACGCCGGGCTCTGCACGCGCCTCGCGCTGCGCGCCCTGCGTGCGTCGGCGGCGCTCTGCCCCGCCCAGCCGCTCGCGGCCTACGCGGGCGCGCGGTGCGGGTCCGAGCTCGCCGGGCGCATCTCTCGGGACCGCTGGCGCGTCGGCGTTCGCGCGCTCGGTCGGGTGCTGCCGTGAGGGCGCTCCCTCGCGGCATCTGCCCCGTGTGCGGCGCGGACGTGGCCGTGCGGCGCACCGGCGAGACCCGCCAGCACGATCGCTGGGAGACCTTCGCCACGGGGGCGGGGCTCGACGCTCGCCGGCGGGCGCGCTGCCCGGGCTCGGGACAGCCGATCGAGACGGCCGAGCAGATCCGGCGCGACCGCGACGCTCTGCGGGCCGACTGCGCGCGCATCAGCGCCGAACTGGGACTGCCGCCCCGGATCGGTCCGGCGCCCGGGGAGCTCGCGCGGCTCGTTGGTGACCTGCGCGCGCTCTGCCGCGAGGCGGCGGCGTGGATCGGTGAGCAGCCCGGGACCGAGGCGGGGCACGCTCTCTACCTGCGCCTCCGCGCCGCCGGGGGCGAGTCGTGAGGGCCCGTCGTCGCACGCGCCGTGAGGCCGCCGCTTGGCTCGAGCGGGTGATGCGCGACCCGCGGATCCCCCTGGCCGCGCTCGACCGCCTCGCCGCCTGGGCGGGCGCGCCCGCGGCGGGCTCGCTGGGCGCCATCGCCCGCGCCGTCGTGACCAGGAGGGCCCGATGAGCCTCCCGCGCTGGTGTCCCTGCGGCGCCGCGGCCGACGAGCACGGCACGTGCCCGGACTGCGACGGGGCGCGCTTCGAGGCGTCGCGCCGCACCCTCGCCGCCGGGGGCTCGCGCGCCGAGGAGCTCGAGGCGATCGGCCGCGCCGAGGACGATCGCGGCTGGCCTCGGCCCGAGGAGTCGTTGCGGGCGGCGCTTGGCGAGCGGCTCGCGTGTGGGGGGCTCGACGTTCCACGGGGGTTCGAGTGAAGGCGAGACGACATGACCTGACCGGGGAGAAGGCCGCGCTCAACGAGCGCCTCGGGCGTAGGAGCGCCCGGCTCAACGACCTCGAGGCCGAGCGCCTCGAGCGGGAGATCGGGCGCACGACGGTCACGACCGTGGCGCGCGCCGCGGGCGTCTCCCCTCCGGCGCTCGAGGGCGCGCGCTACTCGGGCGCGAGCACGCCGACCACGATCGCCACGCTGCGCGCGTGGCTGGGGGGCCGGTCGTGAGCTACCGCGCGGACAAGGAGCTCGCGCCCTCCGCGGAGCAACTCGCCCTCTGGGGCGGCTCGCCTCCGTGCCTCCCGCCCGGGCGCGCCCCGGGCCTCGACGCGCGCGGGCGCGGCGTGTGGTCGATCACTGAGGCCGTGGGCCACGCTGGCGGGCTCTGGGACCCGTTCCGCGGCTTCCCGGTCCGGAGGGCGCGATGAGCTTCGGCCGCTTCCGCCGCGACCCCTGCGGCACACTCGCGCCGCCCGCGCGCTGCTGCCCGCGGTGCTTCCGGCACTACCAGCGGCCCGAGGTCGAGCGCGAGCTCGTGCACCGCTGCCCGGCGTGCCTCGAGTACCAGCGGGCGCTCCCCGCGGCCGAGGAGCGCGCTTCGTGAGCATCGAGATCACGCTTTGGCGGGGCCTGCGCAACCCGCACGGCGACCGCTATCGCACGTCCTGGCCCGCGTTCTGCGCGCGCCTCGCTCGCCCCACCGTGACCGAGGACAAGCACGCAGCGCGCGGGCTGAGCCTCGCGACGTTCCGCGACGACACCCGGGCGCTCGACCGGGTCGAGCGGGTCTACGCGCTCGGGCTCGACCTCGACCACGATCTCGACTGGCCGCGCCTTGTCGAGACCCTCTCGCGCGTCGCGTCCGTCGCCCATACGACGTGGAGCTCGGCCCCCGAGGCCCGCCGCGCGCGCGCCTTCGTGCTCCTGTCGAGGCCGGTCACGGCCGCCGAGTACCGCGTGATCCACGCGAGCGCGGCGGCCCGCCTCGCCAAGCGCGGCCTGTACGTCGACCGCGACGCCTCCGACCCCTCGCGCCTCTGGTTTGCGCCGTCGCACCGTCAGGGCTCGGAATTTCTGCACGCGGCCGTCGACGACGCGCCGGCGTGGCAGCTCCCCGACGTCATCGCGATCCCCGCGCCGCCGCCCCCGCCGCAACTCTCCCTCTCCGACGCGGCGGGCGACGTCGCGAGCCGCGCGGCCTCGTACCTCGAGCACGTCGGCCCCGCGATCTCCGGCTCGAACGGGGGCACGCACACCTTCGTCGTCGCGCAGAAGTTGGTGCGCGGCTTCGGCCTCGACGACGACACGGCGTTCGCGCTCCTGAGCCGCTGGAACCAGACGTGCCAGCCCCCGTGGAGCCCTCGCGATCTCCGGCGGAAGATCGAGCAGGCCCGCGCGCGCGGGACGATGGCCGAGGGCTCGCTCGCGAACGCCGAGAGGCCGCGATGATGCGGGCCGCGCTCCGCCCCTACCAGGTCGAGGCCGTGGAGAACATCCGGGCGGCGCTCCGGCGCGGCCGGCGCCGCGTGCTGCTCACGCTGCCGACGGGCGCCGGGAAGACGCTCACCGCGGCGTCGATGATCGCGGGGGCGCTCGAGCGCGGGAAGCGGTCGCTCTTCGTCGCGCACCGCAAGGAGCTGATCGACCAGACGGTCGCGGCGTTCGCGCGCCTGGGGATCACCTCGGTGGGCGTCATCCGAGCGAGCGACCCGCGCCGCGACTCCTCGCAGCCGATCCAGGTCGCCAGCGTGCAGACCCTCGCGCGCCGCAAGCAGGACGACTTTGACCTCGTCTTCGTCGACGAGGCGCACCGCTCGCCCGCGCGCACGTACGCCGAGCACGTGTTCGAGCGGCACGCGAAGGCCGTGATCGTCGGGCTTTCTGCGACGCCCGTGCGTCAGGACAACAAGCCTCTCGGCGCGCAATTCGACGAGCTCGTCGTCGGCGCGCGCTACTCGGACCTCATCGGCGCGGGCTACCTCGCTGCGCCGCTCGTCTACTCGACGCCGCTCCTTCCGGACCTCGGCACGGTGCGGACATCGGGCGGCGACTTCAACGCGGAAGACCTTGAGAAAGCGGTCAACCGCGGCTCGCTGATAGGTGACCTCTACACGCAATGGGCGAAGCACCCGCCCGCGCGCACGGTGGCGTTCGCGGTCTCGGTCGCGCACTCGCGGGCGATCGTGGAGCGGTTCGCGGCCGAGGGCGTGCGCGCCGAGCACCTCGACGGCACGACGCCCGAGGACGAGCGCGCCGCCATCCTGGCCCGCCTCGCGTCCGGCGCGACGACCCTGGTGAGCAACGTCGGCGTGCTCTGCGAAGGCTGGGACCTCCCGAGCTGCAAGCGGCTCATCCTCGCGCGGCCCACGAAATCGCTTGGCCTCTACATGCAAATGGCCGGGCGCATCCTTCGGCCGCACGACGGGGAGATCCCGATCATTCTCGACCACGGCGGCAACTTCGATCGGCACGGCGCGCCGCACATGGATCGCGATTGGAGCCTCGACGCGAAGCCGAGGGCGACACCGGGCGTGGCGCCCTCTCGCGTGTGTCCCGAGTGCTTCGCCCACATCCTCGCGAGCTCGAAAGTCTGCCCGCTCTGCGGGGCGGAGCAGCCGATCGCGGAGAAGCCGCCGGCCCCGCCGCTCCCCGAGGTCGACCTCGCGCTTCGCGCGCTCGTCGCTGTCGACGGCCTCGAGGGCGACGCCGAGCGGCTCGCGGGCTTCCGGGCGCTCTACCGCACCGCGCGAGCGCGCGGGTGGATGTTTCAAGCGGTGCTTCACCGCTTCCGCGAGCTGCACGGCGAGGACGCGCCGCCCGCGTGGGTCGCGGCGCTCCGCTCGGACTACCGCGGCGACGCCGCGTGGAAGGAGAGCGTCGCGCAGAAGAAGCGCGAGCGGGCGGCGCGCGAAGCGGGAGAGGAGCGGGCGGCATGAGCTGCGCAAGGAAGGTGGATGAGGCTGAGAGGGGCATCGATCGCCTTCCCAGCGGCAAGTTTCGCGTCCGCGTGACGAGCCGTGGCGAGACCGTCTCGCATCTCGTCGAGACGGCCGCCGAGGCCCGCCGAGTTCGAGAGGAGTTCGTCGCAGCCCTCTCCGGTGCTGCTCGCGCGGACAATCGAGCGGACGTGGCTCGGAAGGCCGCCCGGCTCTACGTGGGGACGGAGGCTCACGGCATGAGCGACGCGAGCAAGACGCCGCGGGGGTGGTCCCGCAGACAGGGAGGCTCGCGTCATGTGGTCGTGCCCCTCGGGCGCCGCGGTCAACGCATGTCGCGATGCCTGGCCACGTGCACGACAGACGAGCAGGCCGACGCGCGGGCGGAAGTGGTGCGCGAGATCGCCCGGCTACTCGCCGCCTCCGGCAACGCCGCCGACATCCCGAAATGGGTAGCCGTGGCGTGCGACGGCGACGACGTGAAGGCCCTCGCCGTGCTCGGCTACGCCCGCAAGCTCGCCGCGGGGCAGGTGGCCGTCATGCCGAGCGCGCCTCCCGCAAGGAAGAAGAAGCTCGCGGGGTGGAAGGGCAAGCCCGAGAACGTGTGCTTTGGCTGCTGGGATCTCGTCGCCGAAATGCAGCAGCTCCGGGCGGAAGTGGCGGAGCTGAGGGCGCGGCTCGACGCGGGCGAGACCCCATGAGCGAGCACGACCTCCTCGCCCTCTTCATCCGCGAGGCCCCGAAGGCCCTCCCGGATCTCCGCGTCTTCCGTCGCAACATCATCCGCCAGACCGTCAATCGCGACGGGCGCGAGGTCCACCTGCGCAACGGCATCCCCGGGCAGGCCGACGCCTACGCGCTCCTTCGCGGCGGGCGCCACGTCGAGATCGAAACGAAGGCCGCGACCGGGCGCATGCGCGTGGCGCAAGAGCGCTGGCGGGCGTTCTGCTCGGC
>CAZHGG010000003.1:0-35846 GCA_964531755.1 uncultured Polyangiaceae bacterium | reverse complement strand
ATGCACGAGATCACCCCCACGGGGAGCCGGCTCGTGGGGGAGGGGTTCGTGTAGCAGCCACCGAGACACTACGTGGTATTGCCACCGTCGCCGGCGCACGGCCGCCGTCGACCGTATTCGTCACAGACGCAAAAATCACTATTCTCCCCCGAAGATTGCACGTTATCCTCCCCACAGCACACCGATGATCCGAACACCCTTTCTCACCCAGCTCGACTCTCGCGCCGCCATCAAGGGGTCGCGCGATCCGCTGGGCGTCCAGCCGATCTGGTCCCGGTTTGGCCGGCGGGTGGTCGGCAACCTCACGACGGTCAGCAGCTCGGTACGCGACTTCACGGTCATGCTCCTCGGCTACTACTTTGTCGAGCGCCTTGCCGACGAGGGCGGACACGAGGGCGATCTCGCGACGTTCCTCAAGTGGGAGCAACTCGCGTCCTATGCACGCGCCCATCTAAACAAAGAGCGGGGCTTCCGCGGGACGGAGCGTGTGTGGAAGCGCCTCGCTGACGGGGACCGCGTTCACCTCGGAGTTGACGCGGGAGCCCAGATCCTTGGGAGCCAGAAGACCTACGGGCTCTGGGGCCTTTACACGATGCCGGGTAAGGCCTCGGGGCTTCTCGAAGGTGACCCGACCCGGCTAACCCCAGCCGCGCGGGAGCTGGTCGAAGGTCAGTACCTCCCGCTGCTTGCCGATGGTCGGGCAATTGTGGAGCGCTTGAAGGGATCGCGCTGCGAGCTCGACTTGCGTGCACACTCCAAGGACGCTCCTGTGCTCAGGGCAGTGGCCACGCTTGTCGGGAAGCTTCGCCCTGCCGAGGTCGGGCTCTATCGCGAGCACCTGCTCTATGGAGGGCCGAGCGATAGCGATCCATCCCGTGGAACCTGCGGCAAGCAGCGCATCTTCGCGCAGTTGCTCACCGAGACCCTTGTCGAGTCCGACTGGCGCCTCACGCCGGAGTCGATCGCCACGCTCACCAGGCGAGCGCGCGCGCGCGGCGAAGTGGGCACCGAGCTTGCTGAGCGGCTCGATCGGATGCGCACGTGCGAGCTCCTCCTCGGGCCGGCCACAGCATTTTTCGATCATGCCCTCGCGTGCGACGGGCTGACGCCGAAGGAGATCGGTGAGCGGGTGGAACAGCACTGGGGTGATGCGCCACGAGGCACGATCGACGTGGCCGCAACAGAGGCAATCCAGGCGGAGCTCGGGGCGCATGACGCCGACACGGGAGCTCGATGGGTCGCCCTCGGGCGGGCGCTTCATACGGGAAAGTACGAGGACGCGCTCGCCCTCGTGCTCGCACAGAACGCCGCGGTCATGAAGGCGCGATCGGCGGCGGCGCCATGGGCGAGCGTCAAGGAGGGGACGCTGCATGTCGCCTTCCGCGACGACGAGCTCTCAAAGCTGCCCCCTGGAACTGACCTTCCTGGCTACTGGCGACATGCCTACTTTGTCGACTCGCTCCGCAGGGTGGCTGCGTCCCTCCAGGGGACGCCGTGACGGACATTCCGAAGAGCGTGCTCTCGGAGCACTTCCAGGAACGAATGGAGGGGCGCCGCCTCGTCTCGGCGATTTTCACGACCTTCAAGTTCGAGCCTGCCTTCTTCGAGACCGAGATCCTCCCCGTCTTCTTCGACGTTGGGCTCAGTCACGCGCCGGCCATTCGACTTCTACAACTTGAGGAGGCTCTGCGCTCGCTGCCGGGCACCATTGCCGTCTACTACGATCGCCACGGTCTCGTGCCTGACGGGGGCTCCGCCAAGCTCGACGTCCGTCGTATCCCGCTCTCTCACCCGACGGGAATCTTTCATCCCAAGAACGTCATCGCTCTCGTCGAAGCCGTAGAGCCGGATAAGGACGGCCATCGTGCTCGGGCGCTCCTGTGCGGGTGCCTCTCGGCCAACCTCACGCGTGCAGGCTGGTGGGAAAACGTCGAAGTCGCACACGTCGAGGAGGTCAGCGCCGGCGAGTCGACGAACCTGCGCGAGGCGCTCCTTACATACGTGGATCGGCTCGTCAAGACTGCCGCAGGCCAGCGGCCGACCGACAAGCTCCGGCGCGAGCACGGCGCCGTGCACGACGTGCGAGAGTTTCTTCGTGACACTACGCAACGAGAGCACCGCTCCGCCAGCGGCCGGCTTCGCACACAATTTCACGACGGCGATGAATCGCTTCCGGCCTTCATCCAGAACGCGGCCGGCAAGAACACCCTGCGCGGGATGTGCCTTGAGATCATCTCCCCGTACTTCGACGGCGGGGGCGAGTCGGCCCCGCTCACCGCGCTGATCGAGACGTTTGAGCCACGCGAGGTTCGCGTCTTCCTACCGAGGAACGATAGCGGCGACGCGGAGTGCCCGGAGGCCCTGTTCTCGTGGGTACGCTCGCTGCCAAACGTCTCCTGGGGCGCCCTCCCCGCGGACCTTCTTCGTGCAGGCAAGGCCGAGGATGTGAAGCGCCGCACGGTTCACGCGAAGGTGTACCGATTCTTCCATCCCGCTCGGAATGGGAGGGAAGTCCTCTACGTGGGCTCGACGAACCTGACCCAAGCGGGCTGCCGTCTCGCAGGAAAGGGCGGGAACTGGGAGGCGGGATTTATCGTGGAAGTGACCACGGGCACGCGCCCGGACTGGTGGCTCACGTCCGACGCGCGGAAGCCTCCCGCGTTCGTCGCGAAGGGCGAAGAGGAGGGCATCGCGGCGGCGGGCGGCTCGAGCCTCGTGGTTCGGTACCGGTGGGACCACCACGAAGCCGCCGTCTTCTGGGGCAACCCGAAGGCTTCGCCCTCGCTCAGGCTAGAGCACGGTGGTGTCGTCGTTCTCGAGCTCTCGAACCTCCCGCCTCGTGAGTGGGTCATTCTCGACACGACCTCGTCCGTCAGCCTCCAGAAGACCCTGATCGCGACCTCGATTCTGCAAGTGATCGGCGAGGGAGCCGAGCCGGCACTTCTCCTCGTCCAGGAGGAAGGAATGCACGCGCGGCCCTCGCTGCTCCACGAGCTAAGCGCGGGCGACATCCTTCGGTACTGGGCGCTGCTCACGGTCGAACAGCGGGCCGCCTTCATCGAGGGACGCGTGAAGGTCGCGGGCGATGACGATCCGCTGGTAACAAAGCTCTCGCCGCTGCCCGTCGAGACCACCCTTTTTGATCGGTTTGCCGGTGTCTTCCACGCGTTTGGTTGTCTCGAGCAGCGAGTCCAAGAGGCACTAGATGAGGAACACACAAGAGAGGCCGACTACCGGCTCTTCGGTAAGAAGTACGACTCCCTAGGAAGCCTCCTCGAGCGGGTTGTGGACGAGGTGCACGCCGGGAAGGGCGACCGCGTGGAGCAATACGTGGTCACGCTCTGCACGAGACAGCTTCTGCGCGAGCTTGGCCGCCGCTATCCAGAGTACTGGGATGAGCACCGCGAGGCCGCGAAGGACCTTGACCGTTTGGTGGCAAGCACGGCCACACTCCGAGTGTCGCTCGCTTCCAGCGGACCGGAAATGCCCGCGTTCCTCGACTGGTTCGAGAAGTGGTTTCTCAAGCGGGCCGAAGCACTCACCGAGGAGGGTGGGGCGTGATCGACCTCGAAGCTGCCCGTGCGCTCCTCGACTTCGAGGCCAGCCGCATCACACGCGATCGCGCGGAAGAGCAGCTACGCGGTGCAGTGGCAATCCACAACATCCTCCGGAAGCGCCGTGTCGCCTACCTCGCAGATGAGGTGGGGATGGGGAAGACCTACGTCGCCCTGGGCGCGCTGGCGCTGTTTCGTCACTTTGACCCCAACTTCCGCGTGCTGGTGATCGCTCCGAGGGAGAACATCCAGAGGAAGTGGCAGAAGGAGCTCCGAAACTTCACGAGCAACAACGTGAGGATCGACGATCTTCGCGTTCGCGCACCCGACGGCCGTCCTGCGCGCTCGCTCGTGAATTGCGGGAACTTGATCGACCTGGTCAACGAAGCGAGTCTCGACCCGAACCGCGACTTCTTCCTCCGCATGACGAGCTTCAGCTTGCCGCTCGGCAAGTCGGGCGATGACTGGAAGCGAACGCGTGACGGCCTGCGGCGTCACCTGCCCTGGCTGGGCGACGACGCGTTCGATCTCAGGAACAAGGATGAGTTCAAGAAGAACTTCGCCCGCGCGCTCTGCTGTGCGCTGCCGAAGTTCGACCTGGTCATCGTGGACGAGGCGCACAACTTCAAGCACGGGTTCTCGAGCCGAGGCTCGGCGCGCAACTATGTGCTGGGTGAGGCGTTCGGTCGCCATTCAGCGGATGACCCACCAAACGCTCGCCAGTTCCCCGGATACGGCCCGCGTGCCGAGCGGGTACTCCTCCTTTCGGCGACCCCGCTCGAGGAGACCTATCGCCACATCTGGAATCAGCTGGATCTGTTCGGACTCGCAGGCCCGTTCGGTGCGTTGAAGGGCGACGACGTTCCGGAGGACGAGAAGAAGAGGGTCGCGGGCGAGTTCCTTGTGCGTCGCGTGACCGCCATTCGGGTGGGCGGACACGAGCACACCAAGAACATGTACCGGCGCGAATGGCGGGGTGGGGGCGTCACGACGCACGACGAGCCGATCCGCATCGAGGACGAGCGCCAGCGCCTCGTCATGGCGCTGGTCCAGAAGAAGGTTAGCGAGCTTCTCAGCGGGAAGCGCTTCAACCGCTCATTTCAGATCGGAATGCTCGCGTCGTTCGAGAGCTTTCTCGAGACCGCTCGCCTGAGGCGGGACGACGACGAGGCCTCCGTCTTCGACGACGCGGAGCAGACCGACGTGCTCGCCGAACGTGAGGGCATGGACGTTCACGACCTCAACCGGCTGGCCCGTGACTATTCGAAGACGTTCGGCGGTCGAACGCTCCCGCACCCGAAGATGGATGCGGTCGTAAACAGTCTCGCTACGGCGTGGATCACCGGGAGGAAGACCCTTGTCTTCGTTCGCCGTGTCGCGTCCGTGAAGGAGCTCAAAAGGAAGCTCGACGAGCGATACGACGACTGGCTCATTCCAGCCCTCCGCGCCCGCCTCCCTCAGGGGCTCCGGGGCGAGCTTGACGCCGTCGTCCGGGACTATCGTGAGGCAAAGAGTACAGCCGGGGCGCCGCACGGGATCGCTGCACCGGTCGATCTCGTAGGCCACGACAGGGAGCTAGAAGACACGGGCGGGAACGACACCTTCTTCGCATGGTTCTTTCGGGGGGAGGGCCCGAAGCGTGTCGTGAGCGGCGCCAACATCCAGGGACGCTTCATCAAGGCCAGCGGCGCGTATGCGACCTTCTTCTCGGACAACCACGTGATGGATCTGCTCGGGGCTCCCCCCGGCGGCGTGGTTGACGTGCTCGCGGCAGCTCTAGCTTTGTCTCGATCGGACCTCGTCGAGGCGCTGCGGTCCCGAGGCGCCCGCTACATCAGCAAGCGAGCGAAGCGGGTAACTCGCGGCGCCGCGATGGAGGCGGCTCAGGCCGCGGCGCTCGAGCTGCTCATTGAGCATGGGGACAGCCCGTACGCGCTTCGCGCGGGGACGATCTGGGAAGAGCGGTACCAGGCGTCGGTGCTGCGCGAGCACGCGCGCGTCGGCCCGCCGGAGCTCGCCAATGCTCTGGAGCAGAGGACGTTTTTCACCGAGCTCCGCCGCCCGGAGCGCGCTGTCCTGCGCGCAAGGATCTGGCCGGCGGCCCAGCCTCCCGCTGGGGACTCCAAGAAGTTCCGCGAGCAATTCCGGGAGCAGGAAATTCGCGCTCAGTTCCTCTCCACAGCGGCTCGTCTCGGCCACGCTCTCGTCGACCTCTACGTGACGACGATGGCCGGCCGAACGACGTTGACGGGTCGATCCGACGACGACGAGTCGGAGCTCGCCGTAGCTGACTCCCGAGGAGGGGACCAGCTCCTCGGGGACTACCTGGACATGCTGGAGGCGCAGCGGACCACGGCGACGACGTGGGGCGCGTTCCAGGAACTCGCGGAGGTCGCCAGCAACTTCAGCCTCATCATCGACACGAACGCCTCCGACGCGAGACCGACGGACAGGATGCCCCTCGCCGAAGTGGCCGGGTACGTGGGCCGACTTCTGCGGCAGCAGCAACCGATTGGCGGCATGGCCGGGCAGGTAAACCAGACGTTGGTCCGGCAGTTCCGAATGCCAGGCTACCCGTTTGTCCTGGTCACCACCGACCTTCTCCAGGAGGGCGAGGACCTGCACACGTTCTGCTCGGCAGTACACCACTACGGCATCTCCTGGACTCCTTCGGCCATGGAGCAGCGCATCGGGCGGATCGATCGAGTCCGTTCGCAGACCGATCGGCACCTCTCCACGCTGTCCGGCGCGCCAACCGGTGACGACTGGCTCCAAGTCTACTTCCCGTACCTCGAGGATACGGTCGAGATCCTCCAAGTGGAGCGCGTTCTCGAACGGATGAACACGTTCATGCGCCTCATGCACGAGGGGCTCGCGGTACCGGAGCAAGACCAGCGCAAGATCGACGTTGGGCGTGAAATGATTGCTGGCCGCAAGCGTGCCGCAGTGATCCGGGGCGTCCTGAAGAGCGCGTTCCCCGTACCCGGCTGGGCCACTACGGGGTCGAAGACGACCCTTGCCGTCCCTGCGGAAAAAGGGAGGGAGGTCTGGCGCCGCTTCGCCGACCTCAAGGTCGCGACAGTTGGCACCCTGCGAGTCGAGTGGGCGCCGAACTCTCCCGCGGGGTCGTTGCTCGGGACCGCTTGCCTCGAGAGCGGGCGCGTCCAGCCGTTCATGCTCGTGCTGCGGGCAGAGCAAGGCCACGCCGTCGTGCGCTGCGTGAGTCCGATCGGGCGCACGGATCCTGAGGCTGATCCCCACACGATCGCGACGCGCGCGGCGCGGATGCAGTCGCGCATCGGTTCCATCCTTACCAAGGAAGAGCGGACCTACGATCTCACGGTCGAAGACGACGTTCTGCTTGGAGTCGCTGAGCACGACGCAGCTCGTGTCGGACTCCTGGTGCGGCGAGTGGTTCACCAGGCCGATCGAATGGAGCAGGAACACTTCGCTGGCGAGCGCGACGCCCCGCTCAGCGAGTTCGAGGACGATCTTCGGGAGGAGGGCGGCGATGACGACTGACTGGCGCTCCCTCTGCACAAGCCCGCGCCTCGAGTTCGCGGGCGACCATGTGACCGTGACGTTCGACGGCGGACGCAGGCACCGCGTCCGCGTGATCGAGACTCCGGACACATTCGAGCTCCACGCCATCGTCGCGCGCTCTTCGGCCATCGCTGAGATGCGCGGCCAGCCTCTTCCGGTTCGCGTTTGGGCGCACAACCGTGCCGCCCAGCTCGTCAGCTTCCGGGTCGACACTCGTGGGCGTGTCTGCGCGGTGGGCTGGGTGGCCAAGGCTGGCCTCACCGCCGAGGAGTTTCAGCTCGTTCTACGGCGCGTCGCAGCCGAGAGCGACCGGTTCGAGTTCCTACTAACGGGGAAGGACGTCGAGTGATGGCCACTGAGTTCGCGCTTCCATCAAGACCAGCTGCTGCGGGTATTAGATGAAAGACCCCGTCCGATTTCTTCACCTCGCCGACCTGCACCTCATGGTGTGCGACAACGACGACGCGTGCGGGCCCAACGACCCGGCGTGCCACCCGTGCATCAAGGCGAAGATCCTCGATGGACTTCATGCGCACCTCGGCGACCCGCAGACCAAGCCGGACCTTCTCCTTCTTGCTGGAGACCTCACGGAAAGTTGCGCCACGCGGAAAGAGCGCGAGAAGGCAACCGCTCCGCTCGAACGATTGGTGTCGACCGCGCTGAAGAACGGGGTGGTCGTTGCCGGGGTGACAGGAGAACACGACGGAGTGGCTTCGACCAGCAGGCTCCGGCGGGGGCTGGGCTGGAAGTGGCTTCTCGGGTCCGGCGACGTCAACCGGGAGACGGGGGTTGCGGTGCACGGGGTCGAAGGTCAACCGAAGCAACGGGGCGTCGAAGCCGCGATCCGAGCCACCGCGCCCAGGGCGGGCGAACCTGCGATTCTACTTGCCCACGTCGACTGGAGCAAAGTCCCGCGAACGCACGCCTCTTTGTTCCAGTACTGCGCGTTCGGCCACCTTCACTGGGCAAAATTCGGTCCCCTCTCCGCCGGATCGCGGACCACTGTGGGTTACCCAGGGCACCTCTTTTCGTACTGGGACGGCTGTGGCAAGGCTTGGCCGGTACACGCGCTCGAGGGAGAGATCTTCTCCGACGGGCGGGTTGTCGTGAAGACCATTCCTCTTTCAGGACGCGGCGCGACGCCCGAGACCCGTCGGATCTATGTCGATGCCAGCGCCGCCGGGCGCCGCCGCGGCGTTGTTGTCTTCGAGAACGCGCCGAATGAAGCCTTCTTCAGCGAGCTCGGCGTCGAGCCAACCTTCGAGCACGACACGGACCCCGTGTTCCACAACGTCTACCGCCGAGTTGCCCGGGTCCGATACGATTCGAAGGAGCACCTTCGGCACATCCTCCGTCAAGCCCTCGTTCGCCATGCGGAGGATGTGTTCGTCACGCCGTCGCCAGGTCGCGACTGGGCCTCCCGCATCAAGGACTATGGGCGTGCGCTCGTCGGTGAACGGTTCGAGCGTTTCGCGAGCGAGACCTTCAAGCGCTCGGCGGGAACGCAGTAGGCGTTCTGCCTTCAGCTCGAGCACCCCCCGCTTCCCCGCGCCCTCTCGCCCCGATGGTGCGATACTCCCCCTCCACCCATGGCCGCCGCTGACGCCCCACCTTCCCCCGCCACCGCGAGCGACGCGGAGCTCGACGCGATCCTCGTGATCCAGCTCACGGTCGCCTGGGCGGGGGAGCACGTCCCCGCGGAGCACCGCCTCGCGTGGTGGCGCACCGAGCTGACCGACCCGGAGGCGGGCGGCGACTTCCTCTCGCGCCTCCTGCCGCGCACCCACGCCTGGGCTGGCCTCGCCGGCGCGCGAGAGGCCGCGCGCCGGGTCGACGAGGGCGCGCGCCGACGGAGCGGCACGCCCGACGCCTTGTGGAGCCTCTTCCACTTCGGGTTCGCGTGGGACGAGCGGCTCGAGGGCAGGCTCGGCGAGCTGCGCCAGGGTGACGTGCCGCCGCGCGAGGCGCTGCCGTGGGCGCTCCCGCTCACCGAGCGCTTCGACCGCGCCGCGTTCGGCGGGTGGCTCGAGGGGCTCTCCCGCGAGGCGTCGTTCGAGATCGTCCCCGGTGGCCGGAGGCTCGCGCGCGCGCCCGCCTCGCGGGTCGAGGGGGCGCGTCGCCTCGCCGCCGCGCTCGCGCCGCTGGGCCCGGACTACTCACTCCCGTTCTTCGCGAGGGAGACGCCGTGAGCGAGGCCGCGCGCCCGGCCGAGCGGACGGAGGTCCACACGCGCATCCTGCGCGTGACGCTCGCGGAGTCCGAGTGCCGCGCGTACTGGCAACATGTCACTCTCGACGATCTCGCCCTCCCCGCCGAGCAGCGGGTCGCGAAGGCCTTCGAAGAGCGCTGGTTCGGCGCGAGGACCATCGCGCGCGTCCGCACCCTCATGGCCACGCTCTCCCACAGGTTCGACACGACACCCGAGGCGCTCGTGGCCTTGCGCGCTTGGCGCAGCATGCCCGCCGACACGCGCGTGCTGGTCTGTCATTGGCACCTTCAGTTCAGCGATCCGGTGTACCGCGCGTTCACCGGCGAGTACCTCGCGCGGCGACGCGCCGACGGACGCGCGACGGTCGATCGCGACGGGGTCGAGCGCTGGGTCCGCGCGACGTGGAACCACGCGGCGGAGGCTCGCGAGGCTCGCGAGGCGACCGCGGCGGGCGAGAGGTGGGCCGGCACCACGCGCCTCAAGTTCGCCGGGAACCTGCTCACGGCGGCGGGCGAGGCGGGCCTCGTGGCCGGCCGCCGGAACCCGCGCGCGCTCGTCACGCCGCGCGTGCCCGACGACGCGCTCGCGTACTTGCTTCACCTGCTCCGTGAGGCGCGGTTCGCGGGGGCCTTCCTCGACAACCCGTACCTCGCGTCCGTGGGGCTCGACGCGGCCGCGCTCCCGCCCCGCCTCGCCTCGCTGCGCGGGATCGAGGTGCGGCAGCTCGCGGACGTCGTGGACGTCGAGTGGGGCGCGCCGAGCCTCCGCGCGTGGGCCGAGCAGCGCGCGCTCAGCGAGGGCCGTGACGGACGCGAGGCGCGCGAGGGCCACCCATGACTCAACAAGACATCACGTACAGCGTCGACCTCGACGGCGCGGTCGCCGCGCTCAAGCGCGATCTCGTGGGCGACGGCGGGGCGCGTATCAGCACCATCCGCAGCTACAACTTCGCCATCCTGCCGTACCCGCCGGAGCAGGAGTTCAAGCTCCGCGCGAAGATCCACGCCCTCACGAGCGAGCTCGTGACCACCGGGTGGCAGGTGAAGTCGATCGCCCTGCAGAAGCTCCTCTTCGACCGCATGCGCGCCGAGGGCGCCGACTTCATCGAGACCCTCGTCACCACCGAGAAGCGGCACCACCAGCGGGCCGTCAAGCAGTCGGGCAACCCCGCGGAGCCCGAGCCGGAGGCGGCGCTCCAATACCTGAAGGACCACATCGGGGACCTCATCCAGGGGCCGAAGGGCATCGCCGCCGACGTCATCCGCGAGATCGAGACCTTCTGCGCCGCGCACCCCGAGCACGCCGATCGGACCGTGGTCTTCATCGGGCGCGCGGGCGCGCTCTACCCGTTCTTCCGCACGTCCGCGCTCCTCCGCCACCTCGACGGTCACACACGGAACGTGCCTGTCGTCTTGCTCTATCCTGGCGCGCGTCGCGACGTGACGGCGCTCTCCTTCATGGGCGTTCTCGAGCCCGATCGCGACTACCGACCGAGGATCTACCCCTGATGGCCACGCGCATCCGAGAGCTGTTCGCCAAAGACGTCACGCGGCCGATCGCCCCCGTCGTCTACTTCCACGAGGACGAGCCCGCGAAGCTCCACACCGAGGTGCACGAGTACATCGTCACCGGCGGGTACGAGGGCAAAGATCCGCGGGCGCCGCGCGACCGGGAGGGCGGCATCCACGAGGAGCTGGTCCGGCTCTTGCGCAACGTCCGCGGCGAGCTCGACCGCGGCGCGAGCCTCCCCGCGTGCTGGATCTCGGGCTATTACGGGAGCGGCAAGTCCAGCTTCGCCAAGCTGCTCGGGCTCAGCCTCGACGGCCGGAAGCTCTCGGACGGCACGCCGCTCGCCTCGGCCTTCCTCGCGCGTGACGAGTCCCCACTCCGCGCGGAGCTCGCGGAGGCGTGGGCCGGGCTCGTCACCGGTCTCCAGCCCATGGCGGTCGCGTTCGACATCGGCGCGAAGGCCCAAGACGGCGAGCACGTCCACGCCGCGGTGACGCGGCAGGTGCAGGCTCGCCTCGGCTATTGCCCCCGGCGCATCGTCGCCGACTTCGAGCTCGCGCTCGAGATCGACGGGCACTACCCGGCGTTCCTGGAGGCGGCGCGCAAGGCGCTCAAGCGCCCCTGGACCGAGCTGAAAGACACTCGGCTCGCCGACACCCACTTCTCGCACGCGATGCACGCGCTCGATCCCGAGCGCTACCTCGAGCCGACGAGCTGGCTCGACAGCCGCATGTCCGCGGGCGGGAGCGAGGGGAGCGATCCGTCGAGCGCGGTGCGCGCGATCGCCGAGATGGTGCGCTTCCGGG
The DNA here is from genome assembly GCA_964531755.1 of uncultured Polyangiaceae bacterium. Lineage (GTDB taxonomy): Bacteria > Myxococcota_A > Polyangia > Polyangiales > Polyangiaceae > JAAFHV01. Next base: position 24,225 of record CAZHGG010000003.1, on the reverse strand, counting down.
CGCTCGGGCGCACGCTCTTCATCGTCGTCGACGAGGTGAGCCAATATGTCCACGACAGCGGCGACCGGATGCTGAAGCTCCAGTCGTTCGTGTCCGAGCTCGGCGCGCGCCTCAAGGGCGGCGTGTGGCTGCTCGCGACTGGCCAACAGAAGCTCGACGACACCGCCGGCATCGCGCTCGCCAAGCTGAAAGACCGCTTCCCCGAGCGCCTGCGCGTGCACCTCGGCGCGGCCAACATCCGCGACGTCGTGCACCAGCGGCTCTTGAAGAAGACCGAGGCCGGCGCCACCCGCCTCTCCGAGGAGTTCCAGCGGCACCGGCCGGATCTGCGCCTCTACGCGTATGGCTGCGAGGACATCAGCGATCAAGACTTCGTCGACGTCTATCCCATGTTGCCGAAGCAGATCGATCTGCTCCTCACCATCACGACGGCGCTCCGGGCGCGGTCGTCGCGCACGCAGGGCGACGCGCAGGCCATCCGCGGGCTGCTCCAGCTCCTCGCCGCCCTCTTCAGCGAGCAGGCCCTCGCCGAGCGCGACGCGGGCGACCTGGTCACCCTGGACATGATCTACGACGTGCTCCACACGGGGCTCGACGCCGACGCGCAGATGTCGATGTCGCGCATCCTCGAGGACTGCGCCCGCGCGGGCGACGCCCTCGGGATCCGCGTGGCCAAGGCCGTCTCGCTGCTCGAGCTCATTCAGCGCGACGACGTCGGGACCGAAGAGGCGCGCACGAGCCCCAAGCTCGTCGCCCGCTGCCTCTACGAGCGCCTCGGCCGCGGCGATCGCGAGCCCGAGGTGACCGCGTCGCTCGAGCGCCTCAAGGCGGCGGGCCTGCTCGGCTACTCCGAGAAGACGGGCTACAAGCTCCAGAGCTCGGCGGGGCAGGAGTGGCAAAAAGAGCGCGACGACCTGCGCGTGCCTCCTGAGCAAATGAGCCTGTCCATCCAAGACACGCTCGCGCGCCTCATGGCCGACGTCGATCGGCCGAAGCTCGGCGCGCGCGGGTTCCCGTGGCTCGCGTTCTACTCGGACGGGCGCCAGGCGAGCGACGTCCGCTTCGTGCGTTCGTCGGACGACGCCGTCGTGACCGTCGACTTTCGCTATGTGGCCGCCGATCAGCGCGTGCCCGACGTGTGGCTCCGGGCCACCCACCCGGAGACAGGGCCGCAGCGGGAGCGCCTCGTCTGGGTCGTGGGCGGCCCCGGACGCGTCGAAGAGCTGGCGCGGCAGCTCGGCCGCGCCCAGGCCATGTTGAGGAAACACGCGCCGAATCGCGCGTCGCTGAGCGAGGCCCGCAAGAGCCTGCTCCGCGAGGAGGAGCACGCCGTCGAGAGGCTCCTCAAAGAGCTCAAGCAGTCGGTGTCGGAGGCCTTCGTCAGCGGCTCGTTCTACTTCGCCGGCCGCGCCTACCTGGCGCGCGACGAGGGCTCCACGTTCGCGCTCGCGCTCCACGGCTTCGCCGAGCGGCGGCTGAAGGAGCTCTTTCCACACTACGTCGACCTGCTGATCCTCCCGACCGAGCTCGATCAGCTCTTGCAGCCGCAGCTCCACGGCCCCTCCACCAAGTTCTTCGAGGGCGGGCTCGGACTCCTCACGATGGACGCCGGGAAGGTCATCCCCACGTGCGACGGGCTCGTCCCGCGGCGCATGCTCGACCTCGTGAAGCGCGACAACGGCCTCACCGGCGCCTCGCTGCTCAGCGCGCTGGGCAAGCCGCCGTGTGGCTACGCCGACGACATCGTGCGGGCGACCGCGGCGGGCCTCTTGCGCGCGGGCAAGCTCCGCATCGAGGGAGAGCAAGGCGCCACGCTCACCGACGTGCGCGATCCCGGCACGCAGAACCTCTTCACGCGCGACCGCGAGTTTCGCCGCGCCAACTTCTACGCCTCGCTCGACGAGGCGCTCACTCAGCGCGACCGCAACGGCATCTGCGCCGTGCTCGAGCGCTACCTGCGCGTGGAGCTCGATCGCGAGAACGGCGCCATCGCCGACGTGGTGCACGAGCGGTTCGGCGCCCAGCGCGAGCGACTGCGAGTGATCGAGGGCCGCTTCGTGCGGCTCCCCAGCCTCGTGGGCGCGGGTGCCCGCGCCTTCCCGCCCAAGCTCGAGCGGCTGGGGCAGGGGCTCGAGCAGTGCCGCAAGTCACGGGAGGTCGAGCCCACGGTGAAGGCCGTGAAGGCCGCGCTCGACGTGCTCCGCGACGGCTTCGACGCGCTCGGCAGGCTCGAGTCGGAGCTCACCGAGGCGGCCATCACCGAGCTCGTCGACGCGGCCACGACCGTGAAGGAGCACGTGGCGCAGCTCGAGGCGCTCGCCGAGGCGGCCGAGGGCAGCCAGGCGCCCGCGCCGAGCGAGATCGCGGGCGACGCCAAGGCGCTGCGCGAGCACCTCGCGCTGGAGCGCCCGTGGATCGAGGCGCACAGCCTCTCCGGCCCCGTCACCCGCGTCCGCGAGCACTACGCGGCGGTGCGCGCGGCGCTGCTCGCGCAGCACGCGCAGCGCGCCGAGGCCGCGCGTGACACGTTGAAGCGCAGGAGCGGCTTCGAGCGGCTCGGCCCGGACGCCGCGCACAACGTGCTCCGGCCCATCACCCAGGCCCTCTGGGACACCACCGCGGACGCCCTCGCGCCGCGGCTCGACCAGCTCCGCGACGGGTTCGCGCGGCGCATGGAGGCCGCCGAGGAGCTCGCGAACGAGCGGCTCGACGAGGAGCTGCAAGCCCTGGACGCGCGCGCCCGCCCGTTCGTGCGAGTGACGCTCTCGCTGCGCGGCCGGGAGATCGAGACCCGCGCCGAGCTCGACGCGCTCCTCCACGAGATCGAGGGCCGCATCGCCGAGAAGCTCGAGCAGAAGCAGCGCGTGCGGCTCGTGTGAACGAGCCTCCTTCTCGTGTGAACCCGGCGGCTACGCGTCGACCCTGGACGGCTCTTTCCCGCGCGTGTCCAGCCGTCGGTCGCCCCGAGTGAGCCACCCCACCTACCCCCACCTACCCCCAAAAACCCGCACCCGGTACATCCGGAGAGGCTCCCGGTACATCCGGAGAGGCTCCCGGTACATCCGGAGAGGCTCCCGGTACATCCGGAGAGGCCCCCGGTACATCCCGGTACGTCGCCTCACCCTCGCGGCTCCTCCCCGTGGCGGTCCCCAGCTTCGCTCAACTCACCCCACGCGAAGTCGGAGGTCTCGGCTCCTCGACGGCCCGGGTGCTCGCGCCCCTCAGCTCGGCAGGTCGAACGCCCCGGCGTACAGCGTGTCCACGTCCAGAGTGACACCCACGGAGCCAATGAAGACGCTCCCTCCCGCGGAGGCGTCCCGCAGAGTCCACGCGCCGTCTTCTCGCCTCGCGAAGTGCTCGATGTGCGCCTTGTGCTGGCTGATGAGCACGTGCTCGGACAGGGAGGGCACGCTTCGGTAGCCCTCGGCCTTCTCGCCGCGATCGTACCGCTCGGTGCTCTCGGACAGGACCTCGAAGATCACCTTGGGGTTCGTGATCACGTCGCCCGAGCCCTCGTAGAGCGCGGGGGAGCCGCACACCACGGTGACGTCGGGGTACGTGAACGTCTCGAGCGCGGCGACGTAGACCTTCAGATCCGAGGGGAACACTCGGCATGGGCCCTCGCCGAGCGAGCGTCGCAGGTGAAAGAGCACGTTCGAGACGAGCGCGTTGTGGCGCAGGCTCGCGCCCGCCATCGCGAACACCTCGCCGCGCACATACTGGTGCTTCTCTGCGGAGGCGCGCTCGAAGGCGAGATACTCCGCGGGGGTCATGAGGAGCCGCTCGGCCGTCTGCGACATGCTCCCACGGTACCACACGCGCGCCACGCTCGCCCCTCGAGAGCTAGGCGCCGATAGGTCACGACGCCGTCCAGAGAGGCCGCTCTTCACGCCCATGGTAGCCTCGGCCGCCGCGCCCATGCCTCACCCCACGCTCACGGCCCCCACGCTCACGCCCGAGGCCAAAGACGCCCTCCGCCGCACGATCCGCGCCCTCCGCGGGCGCCTCGCGGTCGATCTGCGCGCCGAGGCCGAGACCGCGTATGGCCTCTCCCGCACCGACGCGGGCGCCGCGAGCGGCCTGTCCGAGGCGGCCCGCGAGCGGCGCGCCCGGCTACTGGCCCACGTCGACGAGCGCGTGCGCTGCGCCCCCGCGGCCGAGCTGAAGAAGAGCCGCGCGGCCGTCCGCGAGCGCGTGCTCGGGCGCTTCGTGCTCGAGGCGGCGCACACCCTCGTGAACCGCCTCGCGCTGCTGCGGCACATGGAGGCGCTCTCGGTGGGCAAGCCGCGCGCGGAGCGGCTCGTGCCCATCGACGTGGTGACCAAGGGCTGGCAGAGCCCCGCGTACCGCGCGTGGCGCGAGCACGCCGCGGAGCTCTGCGACGACGCGCGCGGCGCGAGCGACGGCACCGAGGGCTACGCCACGCTGCTCGGCCTGGTGTTCCAGGAGCTCGCGCGCGAGCTGCCCGGGCTGTACGGCGAAGTGGGGCTCACGCGGCTCTTCCCGATTCCGCCCGCCACGCTGCGCGCGGTGATCGAGGCGCTGAACGAGCCGGCGCTCGACTCGGCGTGGACCGACGACACCACCCTGGGCTGGGTCTACCAGTACTGGAACGACCCCGACCGAGAGGCGCTGGACGCCAAGATCGCCGGCGGCGGCAAGATAGAGCCGCACGAGATCGCGTCGAAGACGCAGATGTTCACCGAGCGGTACATGGTGGAGTGGCTCCTCCAGAACAGCCTGGGCCTCACCTGGCTGGCGATGTGCAAGAAGCATGGGTGGACCGCCGACGCCGAGCGAATCTTGCCAGTCCTCGAGGCCCGTCGCGCCGAGTGGCGCGCGCGGCGTGAGGCGGGCGAAGTCGCCCATGATGCTTTGATGACGATCGAGGGAGAGCTGGAAGAGCACTGGAAGTACTACGTGCTCCAGCCCATCCCCGCCGACGCGGTGGAGGAGGCGCCCGCCTCGGTGCGGGAGCTCAAGCTGCTCGACCCGGCGTGTGGGAGCGGGCACTTTCTGGTCATCGCCTTCGGGCTGCTCGCGGCGCTCTACCGCGAGGAGAGCCGGCACCTCGGCACCGCAGTGACCGACCAGGAGATCGCCGAGTCCATCCTGGAGAACAACCTCCACGGCATCGACATCGACCCGCGGGCCCTCCAGATCGCCGCCGCGGGGCTCTACGTGAAGGCCAAGTCGCTCTCGAGCGCGGCGCGGCCGAAGAAGATGAACCTGGTGGCCCCGGTGTTTCAGCTCGGGAATTTGCCGGCGGACGATCCGGCGATTGTCCACCTGCGCCACGATCTGAAGCGCGACGTGGGCATCCCCGAGGACCTGACGACGCGCCTTTTGTCGGGCCTCGCCGGCGTGGACTACCTCGGCTCGCTGCTGAAGGTGGACGCGGCGGTCGAGGGCGCCCTCGCGAGCGTGGAGCTCGCGTTTCAGCGCGAGCGCGGCCAGGGGAGCCTCTTCGGGGACGCGCGGTTCCCCACCGAGCAGGTCAAGCTCACCGCGGGCGAGGCCAAGGCCACGGTGCTGGACAAGCTGGAGGCCTTCCTCGGGAAGCACTCGGGGGCCGACGACCTCGGCCTGCGCCTCGACGGGGAGCAGCTGGCGGCCGGCGTGCGCTTCGTGCGGATGGTGCGGGAGGGCTCGTACGACGTGGTGGTGGGGAATCCGCCGTACCAGGGGCTGAGCAAGACGGCCTCGTTCGAGTATGTGGCGAAGAACTATCCGCGGGGGAAGGCGGATTTGTATGCGGCGTTCTTGGAGCGTGGGTTGGAGCTTGTGCGGCCGGGAGGGATTTCGGCGCTCCTCACGATGCGCGGGTGGATGTTCCTTGGGCAGTTCGCGGAGTTGCGGAAGGGGCTGCTGAAGACCGCGGACCTGCGCCTGTTGGGAGACGTGGATCGCGGCGCCTTCGAGGACGTTCCTGACGAGGTGCTCGCGACCGTGATGAGCCTCTTCCGCCGCGGGGCGCCCTCGGAGGAAGCCGTCGCGCTGCAACCCACGCCGCCCGAGGACCGGTCACGAGACGGCGGGAGGACGAACAGGAAGCGCGCCGCGGTCCTCGCCCAGGTGGGGCCGCATGAGTTCGATCCGCGTGGGTTCGAGGTGATTGAGGGGGAGCCGATTGTTTATTGGTGGTCGAGGGAGTTTTTGGCGAGGTATGCGGGGGCGGAGAAGGTTGGCGAGTCTGCTCCGATTCGGCAAGGAATGGCATCAGCCAACAACGCATGGTTTCTTCGCCGGCCATGGGAGTTGGAGGGCCGAACGCTCACGGTTTTTCCCGAATTCCAAGCAGACAGAAGCTGGACCCGCGTCAATCCACAGTGGCTTCCGTTTGTAAAGGGGGCTGCTGGGCGCAAGTGGTTCGAAGCGCTGAACGACGTCGTCCGTTGGTACCTCAACGGGTTGGCGCTCAAGGTCTCCACCGAGCACTGGTACGGCAGCGCGAGTCGAAATATCAAGAACGATGACTGGTATCTACGTCCTGGCATCGCGTTCACGACGATCGGGTCGAGTTTTTCAGTTCGGGCCCACCGGTTCCCGAGCGTGATCGGCGATACGGGCGCTTCGCTGTTCCCGCCAAACGTTGCCGAAGCATTGTGTTCGCTCAATACCAGCGACGCCCGAAGCATCTTGGAGTCGCTCAACCCCTCCGTTCACTTCGTGATTGCCGATGTCGCTCGACTGTCCCTGGTGCCCGTGGCGCACGCCCGAACAGTTGTCGAAGGGATCGCCGGTGCCTTCGCCGAGCACGAATCCCACCGCGAGGCCTCCGTCGAGTTCCGCCGCCCCGGCCCCTCCGCTTGGACCTACGCCCAAGCCTGGGCCCAGCGCGCCGTGGACCGCCCCGAGGGCGCCCCGCTCCCTCCCTACGAGCCGGTCTACGAGCCTGCGAGCCCGGCGGACTTTGTGTCGTTCGCGGTCGGGGTGGCTCTTGGGCGCTTCGGGGCTCACGGCGAGGGGATTCTCGACACCGCCCCCGAGACCGCTCTCCCCCACGGCGTCCTCTTCCTCTCCGCCGCCAGCGAAGACGACAGCCTCGCCCACCCGGCCTGCGCCCCGCTCCACGCCGCCTTTGCCGAGCACGGCTCGGCGCTCGCCGGCCGCGACGATCTGCGCACCTGGCTCCGCACCAAGCTCTTCGCGGACCACAAGGCCCGCTACGAGAACCGGCCTATCTATTTCCCGCTCTCCTCGGAGAAGAAGAGCTTCGTCGCGTGGGTGTCGATCCACCGCTGGCGTCACGACACCCTGCAAGTGCTCCTCGCCGACCACCTGAAGCGCGAAGAGACGCGCCTGGACGGGCAGCTCGCCGACCTGAACCGCGCCCGCACCGAGAGCGCCAAGAAGGCCGAGGCCGAGAAGCGCTACCGCGACGTGCAGCGCCTGCTCGACGAGCTGGTCGCGTTCATCGCGAGCGTGCGCGCGATCGCCGAAGAGGGGCCGCCGCCCACCGACCCCAAGTGCCCTCCTCGCGAGGTGAGCGCGCGCTTCGCGATGGACCTCGACGACGGCGTGATGGTGAACAGCGCCGCGCTCTGGCCGCTCCTCGAGCCGCAGTGGAAGGAGCCGAAGAAGTGGTGGAGGGAGCTCGCCACCGCGCAGGGAAAGAAGGACTACGACTGGGCCCACCTCGCCGAGCGCTATTTCCCCACACGCGTGGAGGCCAAGTGCCATGAGGACCCGTCGCTCGCGGTCGCGCACAAGCGCTTCTGGCGCCTCCACCCCGCGAAGGCGTTCGCGTGGGAGCTGCGGCTGCAGGACGAGATCCGCGAGGGCTTCACGATCGACGAGCCCGGGAGCGACGAGGCCAGGGCCGCGTTCGTGCGTGACCGGCCGTCGGACGCGGAGGCCGCGCGGAGAACGGAAGAGACGCGGCGGGCCAGGAAGAAGGCCAAGGCGGAGGCGGGGGCGCAGGGGGAGCTCGAGGGCGTGCGGGAGGAAGAGGAGGGCGAGGGCGGAGAGGAAGACGAGGGGTGACGCGCGCGCGTCGGCGCGCCGCCGCGTCGCGCCCTGTGGATCAGTAGCCAGCGCGCGCCGCCATGCCGCGCGCTGCTGTGACCCGGTCGGCGAGCCGCTCCAACTTCGCTCGCTCGTTGAAGTCACCGAGCCCGGGCTCGGCGTGGAGCGCATCGTAGATCTCCAGCCTCGAGAGACCGCACCCCGCGGTCCGACGACGAAACCAGTTCGGCAGGAAGACCACATCGAGCAGGTCCTCCGCGGTCAGCTCCGCGGGGTTCGCGTTGAGGTCGTTCTCGGTCCACGTTGAGCCGAAGGCGACCAGGCACAGGTCATTCAGGACCTGCCGAGCGTAGCGGTAAAGCTCCCTGACCTCCGCGACCGCAAGCGGCGTCGCCTTCCCGTCCTTCTTGTTCTCATGGGCGTGCGCGCGGTTCTTGTTTCGGTCATCGCGCAGGGGCCGTATGCGACGGTCGAACACCTGGATGAGATCCTCGGCGTCGGCCTCGGTGAGGGCACGCCCATCCGCGTTCGGGAACAGCCGCCTGCGCGCATCCGCGTGCCCCTGGTCCAATATGCGCAGGAGCCCTGGGTCATCATCGTCGGAGACCCAGCGGCGGCTCGCCGGGAGGTCGGCGCGGTAGTGGTTCTTGACGCGCAGCAGGAGGCTCTCGTCGGTGTCACGGGCTCCAGTGCCCCACGAGCACAGGTCGATCACGTTCATCGCTTCCACGTCCAAGAGGGCTCGAAACACCGCGTCGTCGTGGATCGAGCAGGTCTTCCCACGGGTGATGCGAGACCACTCGGCCTCGACGGCTTCGAGGAGGTACTGCCGTCGCTGGAGACCGAGCAACGTGATGTGCGCGTGGCTCAGGAAGTCCTCGATGGGCTCGACGGCGACGGTCTTCGGCTTGGGGAACCACTTCGCGACGCGACGCGCGAGCCGTCGACTCGTGGTGCCGTACGCCTTCAGGAGCCGCTCGCCCGCGGGCCTCAGCCTCCGGGGCAGCATGCCGATGAACCTTGAGCTGAGGTGCATGATCGCGGGAGCGTACCCGCAGCCAAACACTCCGGCCAGGTCCTGCTCTCGCCCAAGGTGCTTCGAGCCTCGCTCAGTCGTTGTCCGCGTCGTCCTGCGCCAGCTTCGAGCACGGCCGGCTCCCCCAAGGGAGGCGAAGCGTGACGCCGTCGCTTGCCGTCCCGCGTGTGGTCGCCGCAAGGAGCCCATTTGCAATATGCAAATGAAGCGCTAAGCTCCGAGGAGAGGCACCGTGGATCTCCGTCTCAAGCCCCAAGACGTCGTCGTCGCCTTGAAGCTCGTCGCCCTCTCCGCGGCCCTCGCGCCCCCGTGGACACAGCCCCAGCTCGCGCGGTCGCTCCACCTGAGCGCGAGCGAAGTCAACCACGGGCTCAAGCGGCTCGCCGCGTGTCACCTGTACAACCCGCGCGAACGACGGATCATCCGCAGCAGCCTCGAAGAGTTCCTCGTCTCGGGGCTGCGCTACGTCTTTCCTGCGCAGCTCGGGCTCTTCGGCGAGGGCATGCCGACCTCTCTTGGTGCGTCCGGCCTGGCCGCGAGGCTCAGGTTCAGCGACGATGACCAGGTCGTGTGGCCGCTCCCGGCGTCCGCGGAGAGCGCGGCCCACGTGCGCGGCCGTCTACTCACTCCGCTCTATCGGAACGTCCCGCTCGCCGCAGCCGACGATCCGGCGCTGCACGAGTATCTCGCCCTCGCGGACGCCCTCCGCGTCGGCCGGGCGCGAGAGCGCGCCTTGGCGAAGGCCGAGCTCGGCAAGCGGCTCGCCTCGTGAACGCGCAAGCGAGCCGCAGGCGAGCGGCGTGCCTATGCCAAGCGACCGAAGGGAGCGCGGCATGAACACCGCGCGTGCGAGCGCGCGTGAAGCCATCGCGGTGGTCGCCCGCGCGCTCCTCGGCGAGACCCCTCCCGTCGTGTTCGTCGGCGGAACCGTCACCGCGCTCTACCCACTCGAAGGGGGCGTGGACGTGCGGCCAACCGTCGACGTGGACTGCGTCGTCGACGTCGAGACGACCGCCGCCTACTACGAGTTCGTACGTCGACTGCGAGCGCGCGGATTCCGCGAGTGCACCGACGCGAACGCGCCGCTGTGCCGTCTGGTGGTCAAGGATGTTCGCGTCGATCTGGCGGCGACATCGGACACGGGCCTCGGCCCGACCAACCGCTGGTATCGCGAGGCCGTCGCCGAGGCCACCTCGCACGCGCTCGGCGAGCTCGAGGTCCGCGCCATCACGCCCGTGTACTTCATCGCGACGAAGCTCGAGGCCTTTCGAGGGCGCGGCTCCGGGGACTACCAGGCGAGCCACGACCTCGAAGACACCCTCGCGGTCCTCGCTGGGTTGCCGGTGCTACGCAAGGAGGTCGCCGCCGCGCAGACCGCGGTGGCCATCGCGGTGCGCGAACAGCTCGTCGGGCTCCGCGGCCTCGAGCCCTTCATCGACTCGGTCCCAGGGCACTTCGAGGGTGATCCCGCGGGCCAGGCGCGCGCTGACGTCGTCCTCGGTTGGCTCGGCTCGCTCGATCCCTGACGGCGCGGACGATTCGATTCACCAGCACGCCGCCGCGCGCGCGCCCCCGTCGCGCTCAGAGCGTCGCCGGGGTGGCCACGGAAATGGACGATTCGGGCTTCGTCGCCAGGGCGCATGAGGCAAGATGGCGCGAAGGTGATCACCTCGTGACCTCCCACGTCTCCGCCGCCCTGCTCGCCGAGCTCGCGAACGCCGTGCGCCGCCACGGCCTCGTCGCGTGGCTGGACCGCCACGGTCACTACACGGCGTTCGTCGACGAGCTGATTCGCCAGCACCACGCCGGGGAGCTCGCGTTCCCCGTGCTCGCCTACCGCGGCAGCTTCCTCGAGCTCATGCTCGGGCTCGAGCGCTACGGCAACGGCCTCGATCGCGACGCGCTGCTCATTCACCTCCCGGGCTACGAGACCCACAACGTCCGCCACACGCCCGTGCTCGAGCAGTACGAGGCCGCGCACCCGTTCCGCAAGGCGCTCGAGACGCTGGTCGTCGAGGCCGCCGCGGGGCGCGTGGGGCCCGAGGAGATCAAGCGCTTCGCCGCCACGCCCGGCCTCACCCTCGCGCAGGCGGACGCGTGGCTCGCGGGGCACACGTCCGGGCCGCGCACGGGCGTGGGGCAGCGCCTGGCCGCGCTCGACCCGAAGCAGCTCGTGGACGGCCTGCTCGGCGAGGACCGCGCGCTCCTCCGGGAGCTCGGGCCGCAAGACGTGCCGGAGCTCGCGGCGCACCTCGAGCGGACCGTGGGGCTCGACGCCGCGTGGCGCGGCTTCTTTGGAGTCGAGGCGAACAGCGGCGCGGCGCGGGAGCTGGAGTCGCTGGTGACCGCGCTCGCCGGCTGGGTGCTCTCGGTCGAGTTCGTGCACGACCTGAAGCGCGAGCCCCACACCCCGGAGCTCCGGCCGCTCAAGCGGCTGCCCAAGCCCTTCGTCGAGCAGAGCGTCGCGCTCGCCCGCCATTTCCGCGAGCGCCACCCGAAGACCTACGCCCCCGCCGCCGACGAGACCGAGCAGCGCATCCCCGCGGACGCCCTCGGCTCGCACGCGTCGGAGCTCGGCAAGGTCGACACCTTCCGCTTCGAGGAGGAGCGCATCCGGGAGGCCGCGGTCGCCGCCGCGCGCGAGGGGCGCTGGGGCGAGGCGCTCGCGTGGGCCGAGCAGCGCGAGGGCGTCGCGTTCTGGCTCGACGCGTCGCCGCCGAAGCGCTGGACGTGGGACCTCGTGCTCTATGCCGCGAAGCTCGGCGTGGCGATCGAGGCGACCGGCGGGCTCGTGGGGCCGCGCGCGACGCTCGCCGACGCGGTCCTCGCGTATACGGAGCGGGGCCACCTGGTAGACCTCGCGCATCGCCGCTTCGAACAGCGCCATCACGACATCATGAGCGGCGACGTGCACGGCCGCGACGGGCTCCTCGCCGTGATCCACGCCGCGCGCCGCGCGTACCGCGACTGGGCGGACGAGCTCGCCCGGGCGTTCTCGCGCGCGTGCCAGGCCAATGGGTATTTGCCCGACGAGTCGCTCCAACAGCGCACGATCTACGATCGCGTCGTGGCGCCGCTCGTGAGCGGAGGCGGCAGAGCCGCGGTGTTCTTGGTCGACGCGTTCCGTTACGAGATGGCCGCCGAGCTGAAGCGCGAGCTCGAGGGGCCGGGGGTGAACGTCGATCTGAAGGTCGCCCTCGCGGAGCTCCCCACGGTGACCTCGGTCGGCATGAACGTGCTCGCCGCGGTGAACCAGGGGCAGCGCCTGGTCCCGGTGCTCAGCGACGGCGACATCGACGGCTTCCGCACGAACGAGTTCCAAGTGCGCACGCGCGACAACCGTGCACGCGCCATGGGCGACCGCGCCGATCGCAAGGCCCCGAGGCAGCTCGACCTCGAGACCATCAACCGGCTGTCGAGCGCCGAGCTCCGCGCCATCGTGGCCCGCGCGCCGGCGCTCATCGTCGTGCACAGCCGCGAGCTCGACGACGGGGGCGAGGCGGGCTTCGGCGCCGCCACCTTCGAGCGCTCCCTGCGGCAGCTGCGCGCCGCGTGGAACCAGCTCAGCCAGGCGGGGGTGAAGCAGTTCGTCTTCCTCGCCGATCACGGCTTTCTGCTCCAAGACAGCACCGCGCGCGAGGAGCCCTACGGGCGCAGGACCGATCCCAGCCGGCGGCACGTGATCGAGGAGCACGCGCGGAGCGAGCCGGGGATGGTGTCTGTGCCCATGTCTTCCCTTCGCTACGAGCTGCCGCAGGAGCGTTATCTGTTGATGCGCGAGGACACCGCCGTCTGGAAGACCACCGCGCGGGGCGCGTCGTTCGTCCACGGGGGAAACAGCCTGCAAGAGCGCGTGGTCCCGGTGCTCGTGGTGCGCCGCAAGCAGAGCGCGGGCGCCGCCGACACCGAATACGAGGTGCGCGCCGAGGCGCTCGAGGATCGCCACGGCCGCCGGCGCGTGCGGCTCCAGCTCCGCCTCGCGCCTAACGCGGTGGGCACGCTGGCGTTCACGGGCGCCTCGTACGTGACGCTCGGCCTCCGCGCCAAAGACCGGCCCGAGGTGGGAGTGACCATCACCGACGTCGACGGCGGCGCCCAGCTCGACGCCGGAACGCTGCGAGTGCCCGTGCGCGCCGACTGGTCGACTGTGTATTTCATGCTCGAGGCCCCCACCGCGGGGCCCGCCGTGCAGGTCGAGGTCTTCCACCCCGACGGACGCGAGAAGGTCGTCCCCTGCACCCTGGCGGCGTGGTTCGACGTCGACGCCCCGCCGCCCCGCGAGCGGCCCGAGCCGCCCACGGAGCCCGCGCCGGTCGTCCCTGCGGCCGCGGTCGCGGCTGCCGACGCGGCGCCCACGCCCTACCGCCGCGCTCCCGCGAGCCCGCCCGCCGCACCGAAGATGGACTCGGCCCGATGGCAAGAGGGGATAGAAGACGAAGGCTACCGAGGGGTCTTCGACCACATCGAGACCTACGGCGCGGTGACCGAAGCAGACCTCGAGACGCTGCTCGGCAATCCCCGCCGGGTGCGCGCGTTCTCCCGCCATTTCGACGAGCTCGTCGTGCGGGTGCCGTTCCGCGTGCGCATCGAGACCACCGGCGTAATGAAGACCTACGTGAAGGAGAGCCGCTGATGGCGATGTCGCCCCGCGACACGGAGCACGTGTTTCAAGAGCTGCGCGGCGGGATCACGCCCGCGCGCGGGCTGGAGGCGTTCGGCGTGGGCATCGACCGCCAGCGCGGCGAGCTCCAGCGCATGCTGGACCACGTGGGGCACGGCGAGGGCGCCTTCAAGTTCCTGCGCGGCGGCTACGGCTGCGGCAAGACCTTCGTCGCGCGCCTGGCCGCCCTCGACGCGCAAGAGCGGGGCTTCGCCACGAGCTTCGTCGTCGTGTCGGTGAACGACCTGCGCTTTCACAACTTCGCCGACGTGTATCGCCACGTGGTCAGCGAGCTCGCGACGAAGTCGTGCCCTCGCGGCGCGCTGGGCGACATCCTCGACAGGTGGATTGGCAAGGTCGAAGAAGAGCTGGTGAGGCTCGGGGCCGACGAGGACGCCCCCGACTTCGACGCGAAGGTGCGGGCGCGCCTCGACGAGCAGCTCGCCGCGCTCACCGGCGGCCTCGCCCCCGAGGAGCTCACCACGGCCGTCCGCGCCATCTTCGACCTCAAGCAGCAGCGCAAACACGCCGACGCCTCGGCGCTCATCTCGTGGCTGGCGGGCAGCAAGAACGTGGCGGCCGACGTGAAGCGCCGCGCCGGCATCCGGGGCGACATTGGCAATCGCGAGGCCCTCGGCTACCTGCGCGGCATCCTCGAGATCGCGAAGGCCGCCGGCTACAAGGGGCTCGTCATCATCATCGACGAGCTCGAGACCGTGCTCCGCGCGAGGCGCGACACGCGCGCCGCGTCGCTCGAGGGGCTACGAAAGATCGTGGACGCGGCGGGCAGCTACCCCGGGCTCTTGTGGCTCTTCACGGGCACCCCCGACTTCTTCGACGCGCGCGCCGGAGTGCAGGGGCTCGCGCCGCTGCACGACCGAATCGCGTTCCAGAAGATTGGCAACGCCGTGAGCCTCCGCCAGCCGCAGCTCGAGCTCACCCCGTTCAACCGCGCGCGCCTGCTCGAGGTGGCGCTCCGCCTGCGCGCGCTGTACCCGTCGGCCGACCGCGCCACGTTCGAGCAGAAGGTCACCCCCGAGCTCCTGGGCGGCCTCGCCGACTCCGTCACGCAGGGCTTCGCGGGCGACGTGGGCGTGGTGCCGCGCCAGTTCCTGCGGCAGCTCGTGCTGGTGTTCGACCTCGTCGACCAAGAACCCGACTTCGACGTCGCGAGCGCCCTCGCGTTCGAGCCGCGCGATCTGAGCCCCGAGGAGGCCGCGCGCCGCGACGGAAGGCCCACGAGCGTCGCCCCGCCCGACGAGCCAGGCGACGCCGACGAGGCCTACGTCGCCCCCGTGCTGGACTGGTGAGCGCGTGACCGCGTTTGCTCGCTTCCCCGCCCGGCTCCAGCAGGCGATCGTCGCGCGGCTCGGGTGGACCTCCCTCCGCCCGGTGCAAGAGCTGGCGGGCGAGGCCATCCTCGACGGGAAGAACGTCATCGTGCTGGCGCCCACGGCGGGCGGCAAGACGGAGGCCTCGATCTTTCCAGTCCTCGCCAGCCTCGTGGAGCGGCCCGCCGAGGGAGTCGGCGCCATCTACGTCGCCCCGATCAAGGCGCTCCTCAACAACCAGGAGGGCCGCCTCGGGAGCTACACCGAGATGGTCGGGCTCCGCCGCTTCGTGTGGCACGGCGACGTGCCCGATCCCGACAAGCGCAGGTTCGTGAAGGACCCCGCCGAGCTCCTCATGACGACGCCCGAGTCGCTCGAGGTCATGCTCATCTCGCCGCGCGTCCCCGTGGCGAAGCTCTTCGCGGAGCTCCGCTTCATCGTGATCGACGAGGTGCACGCGCTCGCCGGCACCGACCGCGGCGCGCACCTGATGAGCGTGCTCGAGCGGCTCATCCGGTCGACGGAGAACGACGTGCAGCGCATCGGCCTCAGCGCCACGGTGGGAAACCCCGACGCCATCCTGGAGTGGGTCCGCGGCTCCTCGACCCGCGCGCGCGCCGTGGTCGATCCCCCGAAGCCCCCCGCGCGCCGCCAGATCGGCCTGCTCCACCGCCCCTCGATGAGCGAGCTCGCGGCGGAGGCCGCGGAGCAGGCCGCGGGCAAGAAGAGCCTCTTTTTCTGCCAGAGTCGCGCGCTCACCGAGACCGTCGCGCAGCAGCTGCGAGGCCGCGGAACGACGGTGTTCGTGCACCACAGCTCCGTCTCGGCCGAGGAGCGCCGCGAGGCCGAGGCCTCGTTCCAGAGCGGCGCGGACGTGTGCATCGCCTGCACCTCGACCCTGGAGCTCGGCATCGACGTGGGCGATCTCGACGCGGTGTACCAGGCGAACGCGCCGAGCTCTGTCTCGTCTTTCTTGCAGCGCCTCGGGCGCACGGGCCGGCGCGCGAACGCGGTCGCGAACACCACGTTCTTCTGCGACAACCGCGACGCGGTGCTCCAGGCGATCGCCCTCGTGGAGCTCGCGCGCGCGCGCTGGGTCGAGTCGGTCCCCGTGCAGACGCGGTGCTGGCCGGTGCTCGTGCACCAGCTCTTCGCCATGGCGCTCCAGTTCGGGGGGATCAGCGCCGAGCGCGCGTGGGAGCAGCTCGCGCGCGTGCCCGACTTCTCGGGTATACCACGCGAGGAGTTCGACAAGGTCCTCCGGCACCTCGTGAAGGAGCAGTACCTCTGGGAGTCGGGCGGCCTGCTCTCGCTCGGCGAGCGCGCGGAGAAGACGTACGGTCGCAAGAACTTCGCCGAGCTCTACGCGGTGTTCTCGAGCCCGGTGCTCTACGCCGTGCAGGCCTCGTCAGGGCGGGACATCGGCTCGCTCGAGCAAGGCTTCGTCGACCGCCTGGTGCCAGGCATGACCGCGTTCCTCTTGAGTGGGCGCGCGTGGGTCGCCGAGCACGTGATCCACGCCGACCGCGTGGTGAAGGTGCGCGAGGCGCCGCGCGGCCAGAAGCCGACCTGGGGCGGCTATATCCCCCAAATGCTGAGCTTCGAGCTGTGCCAGCGCATCCGCCAGGTGCTCGCCTCGCACGACGACTACCCGTACCTGGACCCCGCCGCCCGCGCCGCGCTGCACGACGCACGCGAGGACCTCGGCCCCCTGCTGCGCCGCGCGTTCTCGATGCAGCTCGACTCGGGCACCGCGCTGTGGTGGACCTTCGCGGGCGGCCGAATCAACGCGACGCTCAAATACGTGCTCGCCGTCACGAAGGGCTGGCGCGCCGTCGCCGACAACTTCCTCCTGCGCATCGAGGGCGAGGGCGTCACGCACGACACCGTCCACGCGGAGCTCCGGCGGCTCGTCGCGGAGAACGTGCTCGCGGACGCCGAGGTCTGGCGCAAGGTGGCGGCGCTCCTGCCGGAGTACCGACTGAGCAAATTCCAGCCGGCCCTCCCCGATGCGTACGCCGTGGACGTGGTGGCGGAGTACCTGCTCGACGGAGAGGGGACGCGGGCGTGGCTGAGCGGCGCGCTCGTCCTGCAGGTCTCGACACCCCGCCCATGACCGCACGGCGCACACGTATTCCCACGACGACCTGCCAACGTTAGCGGACCGAAATCCGAAAGCCCCCGCGCCGCACGAAATCGAGGAGCTGCTCGAACGCGCTGAACGACACAGGCCGGTAGTGCGCAAGCGCGTTTCGAAGCTCGCGCGCTCTTCGAGCAATTCCCTGCAGCACCGGACGATCGGGGAGAGCTGACGCGCTCCGAGCGACCATCTCCAGGTGACCCAGCTGGCAGTGGAGGTGACTCTCCCTGACGAGACGGAGCTCCTCGTCGTTGAGGGGACTCACCCAGCGGGTCGACCAACCTCGTCCGAGGACCTCCTCGAATCGCTCGCAGAGCGCGAGCCGGACACCGTCGAGGAAGGGGAGCATCATGCCGGTCAGGCCTCGCCACAGCCGACGTTCGACCTCCCACTCGCGCCCCACTGTGACCGCATAGGCGAGGTGACTTTGGCACTCCGCCGCATCGCCCCGGCGGAAGGCGACGCCGTCGAGCTCGTCCCGAAGTCGCTCGGCGGGCGACGCCCCCAAGCTCGCGCGACTCGCGGCGTCCCACCCGCGCTCGCGGGCTACCTCGCGGCACCGGAGCACAATCACGTCTGGCCCTTGGAGGCACGCGTCCCAAAGGTGAATGACAAGCGCAAGGTCGGGGCCCGCCAGCTCGGGGAGCACGTGCTCTCGCCAGGTCGCGCGTGGGTCACGCGCCCCGCCTGCCTGCGCGCGCACGAAGCAACGCACGTCGAGGTCGTCGAGGTGCCGATGGACGTGGAGCACCTCCAGGAGCGCGTCCGTGCGTGGCGGAAGGCCGTCCGCGCGACCGCGGTGGCACGCGAGAATCGGGGGCATGTCACGCCCCGCCGCAAGGCCCGCGTGCGCCGCAGCGGCGTAGCGGACCAGGAGGTCGTGCCAGCGCGAGGCCTGGCCGTCGTCCAGCCTGTCTACGTACACGAGCCGCCCCTCCGGAACGTCGACGCTCCCCCCAAGCAGGAGCAGCTCGAGATCGACGCCGTCAAGCGCTTCAGCCAACGCCTGATGAGGAGAGACGGTCGAGCTGGCCGGGACGTGGACGTGGTGGCGAAGCGAGGCCGCCCGCAAGATCTCATCGCGAAAGTCAAGGGCGCCCAGGAAGGGGCCCGTGAGCGCGATGACGCTCCGCCCCTCCGAGAGCGCGGCGGCGGCCAGCGCCGCCTGGCGAACTGGCCCAGGCAGCGAGCAGGCCAGACTTCCCCACGCGGCGTCCTCCATTCAAGGACCCAGGCTAGCTGCAGCGACGGGATCCACGCGAATGGTCGTTCCCTTCGCGCTCTCGCCCTGCTCGACCAGGCCTAGGCGCACGAGAAAGACCAAACAGTTCGCCAAGCTAAGCTCGTCAATCCAAGGAAGATCATCGACAAATAGAGGCGCGCTGAGGTTCGCGACCGGCTCGCTGCTCGAGCCAAGCAGCCCAAAGAGGACTTCCAGCAGCGCGCGCCCCGGCGCGCCGGACGGGAGCCCCGCGGCCGCGAGGAAGCCAGCGAGGCCCGTCGCGTCAGTAGCGAGGTCTTCCAATCTACGATCGTAGGCGTCCTGCCGCCCGTGATGACCCCCTGAGAGCTCGAACGCCCGCTCCACGAGCAGGCCCCAGCCCCCCGTCACCTCGTGGAGACGCTCGACCTGAGCGTCGTGGTCTCGCAGCTCCTGCTGATGGAGCCGAGCCTTCAGTCCGACGCGGCTCCACTTGTGCGGCCACATGACCACGTCAACCTGCGCCTCGACCGCTTCACGCTCCGGGGATGCTATCCATGCTGCCGCAGACGGTCCG
Source organism: uncultured Polyangiaceae bacterium (assembly GCA_964531755.1). Taxonomy (GTDB): domain Bacteria; phylum Myxococcota_A; class Polyangia; order Polyangiales; family Polyangiaceae; genus JAAFHV01. Next base: position 5,312 of record CAZHGG010000003.1, on the reverse strand, counting down.
TCGAACACGAAGACGAGTCGACCGAAGAGGTTCTTGCTGGCGCCGCGCTTGGCGCAGTACCTCCTCGCCTCGTCCACGAGCGCGCGCGCAAGAGCAGCGTCCGATGGGGCTCGCACGAACGCAATGAACAGGCCATCCTGTATGCGCTCCTGAGCGTCGCGAAGCCAGTCCTCCAACCTTTCGGCCACGAGATCGACCGGGGATTCGAGGATTGGGATATGACTAGTGTCCTCCAGGTCACGGAGCGCAGGAAGCAACGCGTCGACGCCCTGCGCCCGGCTCGCGAAGACGAGTGCCACTCCCCAGCGTCGCGCGAGGAGCTGTCGCTCCTGACCGAACGTGAGCGGGCTGTAGACCTCGCGAGATGTCAGGCGATGGAGGCGGTCTACGTCGAAGACCGTCGGCGGCTCCTTGGAGGCGAGCTCGATGAGTCGAGGCTCGACCTGGCCCATCAGCTGCACGACGTTGGGGCTCCGAAGGCGAAAGCCGCGCTCCGTCGAGCCAACGAGGACGCCGAGTCCCACCATCTCGTCGAGGAGACCGCGGAACTCCTCGGTTCCAGTGCTGGCGAAACCATTCGCCCACCAAGACCGAACAGCCGAAAGGAGCTCGGCTGGTGTGTAGCAGTCCTTGTTCTCGACGATGACCGTCCACGCGACCGCTTGATACCTTGGGTCGAGCGCAAGGGTCCAGTCAAAGCGATCGAGAATGCCCTTTCTCACGTGGGGCTGCTGATATACCTTGTCGACGTGCTGCCGAGTGATGCTCACTGGTGGGCGCGGCGCGGCCTCGGTCTGCATCTGTTTCAGCAGTTCGTGGCAGAAGAGCTGGATGAGACCAGGGTGGTAGTTCGTGTAGGATAGGATGCGGAGCACGTCGTCGTCGTCATCGAACACGAAGCCGAGCGCCTCGACAGGCTGGCGAACGAGCGCCGTAGCGTCACGCGGTTCGAGCGGTCCAACCTGGATGGCGGCGCCGAAGTGCGCGAGCGGCTGGTTGGGAAGTTGCTGGAAGCGTTGCACGTTGTGCAGCCCAGCGAGAACGACGCGGAAGCGGCGCTCCGTGTCGCCCATGAGCTCTCGGAACGCCGCGACCACCTGGAAGCCATCGCGCGCATCCGCGTCCAAGAGATTATCGGCCTCGTCGAGGAGCACGGTGAGGCGCATCTTTGGGTGCCTCCCGAGGTGTTCACGGATCGTGGACACAATTTCCTCCGGGCGAGTCTTCTTCGTCTCAAGGACCCCCGCCTCACGTAGGCGGTCGCGGAGGATCTGCCACACAGTACCGACGTCGCGCCCGGCTCTGTGGTCTCCAATGCTGAGGACGTCGAGCACGATGGCGTACTGTTCGCGCTCGGGGTGGTGGAAGCGACGGCGCACCTCCCGGAGGAGGGCCGACTTTCCGAGTTGGCGTCCGCCGTAAACTATGCAACTCCCTTCGGGTCGCAGGAGCTCCTCGACGAGCGCTCTTCGTCCAAAGTACATCTCTGGCGGAACCTCGCCCTGAGGCACGTAAGGATTGACTAGAGAAAACGGAAGAGCGCACTCAAAGAGCGCGCGCAGGCGGTTCTCGCCGCAGCCCAGCAGGAAGACCAGCAGCGTCTCGTCGACGCACATCATGGTCTGGTTGTGGTGCCGGCAGACGGAACGAAGGCTGCCGCGCTGGGCCGACGTGAGTCGTCCGAGGTAGAGAGTAATGAGCGCCTGTCCGCCATGCGCAGCGCTGGCAGCAATGCGCCCGACGGCGTCCGGGCTCGGCGAACCCCAGACACACAGCACGCGGTACTCCCCCTGCGTGCGCGAGCCGAATTGAGGGACGGGGCAGCGCCCTCCGTCTTGCGCCCGCAGGACGAGCCAGCTCGTGTTTGCCGAAACCGTGTCAAACCGAATTGGTTCAGCGCCGACCGGATCGAACCCAATAAACTGAAGAATAGCCAGGGCCTGCGCGGAGACTGTGGGGCGCGATTGCCGAAGACCCCTCTGACTTAGTTGAGCCCAGGCTCCCAACAGCGCGAGTACCTCATCGCGCTCGTCGGCAGCGATGACTCCAAACTCTGGTGTCACAGCCCCGTGGAGCCTGATGTGATCGCGCAAGCGAGGGAGAGCGAAGTGCTCTGGCTGTGAATCTGCGGATGCACACAGTGCACGGAAGCTGTCAATGATCCTCGGTGTCGCGGTCTCCGAGACCGGCGGAGGTTCGGCGCTGAACCCGGGCCCGATGCGGTCGCGCAGATCGGAGAGACGTTCGTCTAGGATGCGAACATCGCCGCGGTCGCGCGCACCATGAACAAGCGCGCGCCAGCGCGCGATCACCTCGCTCGCGGTCCCACTATCGGCCATCGTTCGCTCGAGCTCGGCCCACTCGGCGAGCGCCCTGTCCGCCCGCTTCTCTCGCAGTTCATCGAGTCGGCCTCGAACCTCGGCGAGAACCTCGCGTATCCGAGCAAGGTCGCGGGTGTCGCGGGGTCGAAGCCCATCGATCTTGCTAGAGAGTTCGGCGCGCTCGTCGCCCACGTAGCCGTCGATGACACCCTGCTCGACAGCGGCACGGAGGCCATCCGCGGTCCGCTCCAGCTCCAGGCGACTGATGGCGAGCTTCTTCTCAACCCGCTCGCGCAGCTCGTCACTCACCAGAGGGAAGAGGCGCTCGACCTCGTCGAAGGCACCGTCGGACACCCACTGCTCGACGACCTCGTTTATCGGAGGAGTTCGCATGAGCGCGTCCAAGAGCCGGCGCGGCTCCGTGACGCCCGCGCTCGCGGGCGTCCGCGCGGGAGGGCAGAAGAGGAGCCGCGTGCCGAGGGCATCCTGCAGGCGCTCCTGGTCTCTCACCAGGCGTCCGAGGTCGGGCCCGCCCAGGACGGTCACGGGTGGTCCCGCCGCAGGTCCGATGCGGAGCAGGTCGGCGAGGAGGGAGAGGCTTCGCCAAACGACGGTTCCCACAGCTGCGCGCTCTGAGGAGGGGTCGCGCGCGAGGCTCTCCGCCCACCCGAGCGCCAGCGGGAGCGCGTCGAGGACACGTCTGCGAAGGTCTGCGACGCGCGCGGTGAGCCAGTCGAGCCGCCTGAGCTGCTCTGATTCGCGAACAATTCGCGCCCAGTCGTCGATCAATGCGACGGTATGCGCGATGGCGCGCTCCAAAGCCGTGCGAGCGCCGAACTGGATCTCCTGCGCATGGTTGCCGCGCAGTTCGCGGTCAAGCTCCCGAATGCGTGCGTCGACTTCGCGCGGCGAACTCATGCGCTCCCGGACGCCCTCTGCAAGCGCGAGCGCGCCAGTGTCACCACGCGCTATGCGATCCAGCGTCGGCTCAAAGTCGACGCGGAACATGGTGGCCCAGACCTTGGTCGCAGGCTGATACATCATACTTCGCTTCGGGCCTTCATCCAGCCAGCGCCGAACCCTCGCTTCGACCGCCCTCGCGCGCGAGTCCTGCTCCGAGGCGTCCCCAGCACCCTGCAGCAGCAACTGGGTGAGTGGCTGACCCGCACCGTCAGCGAAGGCCGTCACGGCGTCCACCACGGGGTCAATGGCGGCGTCCACTCCGTCGGCGGCCCACCCCCGGAGCTTCGTCGACGGAAAGGTGAGCGTCGGGACCAGCGCGGCAGCCGTGGCCACCGCGGACGACGCCCACGATCGCTCGCGCGCGTCGACGCCAGTCACGAGGTCGACGACCTCGCCGACGAAGGCTCCCCTCGCGGGGTCGAGCCACCGGCTCGCCAGGAGGACAGCTAGGACCTCCTCCTCGAGTGGTGGCTGCTCACCGATCGCGCTCGCCGCTCGCGCCGCCCAGTAGGCTCCCGCTTCGTCGCCGCGCGCCAGGAGGGTCCAGATTACGCTGGCGTCCGGCTCGGATGCCTGAGGGGCGGCAGGCGCCAAGCGTGACGCGAGTGGCTCCGTTGGCGCCGGACTTTCTGGCTCGGAGGTGGCGTGCCGAATCGGAGACGTCGGCGCTGCCGGGGCGTCCGCTTGGCCGCTTCCCACGGCGTCGGGGCGCGGCTGGGCGGCCGGGAGGTCGGGGGAGGCGAATGGCGCGACGCTGCGGGACTCCGCGGCCGAGGCGCTCGGGGGCCCACTTTCGCTGCTCATCGTGGCAGTCGCATCTGGAGGAGGTGGCGGCTCGGCGACCGCCTCCGGCTCGCACGGCGAGTCCTCTCCAGGGGTCGACGCATCTGGAGGACCTGGCGGCTCGGCGACCGCCTCGGGCTCCAACGGCGAGTCCACTCCGGGGATCGATGGAGTATCGGAGGTCGCTTGCGCCAAGCAGTCGCTGAGTGCGCCGAGGTCGAGCAATACCGCGGCGTGGGCCTGCCGCCGCCCTTCTGCGAGAGCGTCCTCGTCGTCGATCGTTGCGGCCACCAGCGCTCGGGCGGCGGCTAGGCGGCGGGTCGCTCCCCGAACGCGTTCGATGGCCTCCAGAGCGACTGCGCTTCGCTCGGCGTCGAGGCGCTCCGGGGGCGACGGGAGTGTTCGCTTCAGATACGCGAGCTGTGGTTCCATCTCGGGCGCCAGCTGGGCGAGCGCGTCGGAGACGGCCTTTGCGGCCTCGCGCTCCGCTTGGTGACGGTCGGAGAGCTTTCGGTCGCCGAGCGCTCTCAGGCGGTCTACGAAGACGTCAAGGTGATCCCAGAAGGGGTCGTCTTCGTGGATGGACTCGAGGCGTTGGAGCTCGTCGCTCGTACGGTGGGGCATGTGCAACTCGAGGTCACGCGACCCGCAGGGATCTTCCGGCGTCGCGCCGTCTACCCTATCGAGGAGCGAGGCCGCGACTACGGTCGCAGCCACTTCCTTGCCCATGCCTCGTCCCTCCAAGGTGAGCACGCATTCGCGCGCAAGGCGCTGCCAGTCTGGCGTGCTCGGATCGACGTGTAGCGAGACGTCGCGCCCGGCCCGACGGTCTGCGTCCCACCCGTCTGCGACGAGCCGGGCAAGGAATGCGCAAACGGCGGGACCGTGCTTGCGTCGAAAGTTTCGCTCCGCCACATGCAAGCCGAACGTCGCCTCGACCTTGGGTCGAATAGTCCAATCCTCAAGAGCCCGATCGATCAGCCACTTCGTGAAGTCGTATTGGTCAAGCCAATCGCCTACCGAGTTCAGAAGTGAATCTGTTGCCGTGCGTTTTCGCGATGCAGCTGCCAAGCGACGCCCCCGGATTCTCTCAGTCATGAAGCATCGTTCTCCTTCGTCGGACAACGCTGGTCATACGCGCAGCTTGCCTTCACCTCCCGGCGACTCGGCGAGCATCGCCCCCTTTCATCCCACACGCCCTCACCCCCACCCCAGCCGCTCCTTCAGCCCATTGCACATCGCGTA
>CAZHGG010000002.1:15932-39185 GCA_964531755.1 uncultured Polyangiaceae bacterium | reverse complement strand
AGCCGCAGCCGGCGCCGAACTACGCGGCGGCCGCGGCGCCCGCGCCCGTGTACCAGGCGCCCGCGCCGGCGGCGTCGGCCACGCCCTCCATGGCGGCGGGCCCGCAGTGCGCCCACCCGAACGGCCCGAACAACCTCTTCTGCGGTTCGTGCGGCTTCCGCCTCACGAAGTCGCCGAGCCGGTCGTCGCTGCCCGTGGCCGCGCCGCCGGCCGCGCCCGCGCCGGGCTCGGCGTCGCCGCCGCTCCGCGCCGACGGCTCGGAGGCGGGCTCGTTCACGCTCCCCGCCGAGCCGCACGTCTTCATCGGGCGCGAGACCGGCCACATCTTCGCCTCGGACAGCTACCTGTCGCCGCGCCACGCGAGCTTCACGCGCGCGGGCTCGTCCCTCATCGTGCGGGACGAGGGCTCGCTCAACGGCGTCTACCGCAAGCTCGCGCGGGACACCCCCATCGCGCTCCGCCACGGCGACGTGTTCCGCATCGGCCAGGAGATCATCCGCTTCGAGCCCATCCAGGACGAGCCGCCCTCGCCCGACGGCGTCGAGCGCCTCGGCTCGCCGGCCAAGGGCTACGTGGGCCGCATCTCCCTCATCATCGGCCGGCAGACGACGGGCAACTCGTTCCCGGTGCCCGAGGTCGGCATGCACCTCGGCCGCGAGCGCGGCGACGTGCTCTTCCCGGAGGACGGCTACGTGTCGGGCCTCCACTGCAGGCTCGCCTGGGAGAACGGCGCGCTCTCGCTCACCGACCTCGGCAGCTCGAACGGCACGTTCGTCCGCCTCCGCGAGGAGACGGAGGTCCAGGTGGGCGACGTCCTGCTCATGGGCCAGCAGCTGTTCCGCCTGAGCCTCTGAACGTGAACCGCGTGGAGCGCACGATCCGCGTCGTCGCCGCCGTGATCGAGCGGGACGGCTGCTACCTCATCACGCAGCGCCGCGCGGCGGCGGTCCTGCCGCTGCTCTGGGAGTTCCCGGGCGGCAAGGTCGAGGAGGGCGAGACCGACAGCGACGCGCTCCGGCGCGAGGTCATGCACCGCCTCGGCGCCGAGATCGCGTGTGGGAAGCTCATCTCGTTCGTGAGCCACCCGTACGAGCACTACTCGGTCGACCTCTTCCTCTACGAGTGCCACCTGCTCAGCGACGCGCTGGAGGCGCGCGCCGTGAGCGACTTCAAGTGGGTCTCGAGCGGCGAGTTCGACCAGTACCCGTTCACGCCGGCCGACGAGGCCTCGATGAACAAGCTGCTCGGCGTCGGCGGCTGAGGCTCAGCGCTTGCGCGCGAGCAGGAGCCCGTCGCCCAGCGTGAGGAACGAGGTGTCGACCCGCTCGTCGGCGAACAGCTTCGCGTTCAGCGCGCGGAGGGCCTCTGTGTCGGCGTCGGTCGAGGGGCGCGTGACCGCGCCGCTCCAGAGAACGTTGTCGAACGCGACCACGCCGCCCGGCCGCAAGAGCACGAGCGCGCGCTCGTAGTAGGTGTCGTACCCGCTTTTGTCGGCGTCGACGAACACGAGGTCGAAGGCGCCAGGGGCCTCGTCCACGAGCGCGCGGAGGGTGTCGGCGGCCGCCCCGAGGCGCAGCTCGACTTTGTGCGAGACGCCGGCCTCGCCCCACGCGCGCCGCGCGACCTGGGTCCACTCGTCGCTGCGATCGCACGCGATGAGGCGACCGTCGTCGGGCAGGGCGAGCGCCACCGCGAGCGCGCTGTAGCCCATGAATGTGCCCACCTCCAGGCACCGCTTGGCGCCGAGGATGCGCACCAGGAGCGCCAAGAAGGCGCCCTGATCGGCGCTGATTTGCATGCGGGCCAGCGGGTGCTTCGCGGTCTCCTCACGGAGCGCGCGCTGCACGGCGGTCTCGCGGCTCATGGCCGCGGCGTAGGCGGCGACGTCGGCGGGGAGGAGCGACTTGTGGGGCGAGGAGGACATGCACCGACACATGGACCGGTCCGCCGGCGAGACACAAGGAGAAATGGCGCTACACTTCACCTCCGCGCGGGGAAGACTCCGCGCCGGAAGGACGTACGGGATCGCAATGAACGCGCCTTATGGTTTCTCACCGGGCGGAGGCATGGGTCACGGGCACAACCCGTACGCCGCGCCTCACGCTCGCTTCCCTGGCTTCGGTCCGCCCCAGGCGTCCGGCCCCATCGCCTACCGCGCCCACAGCGGCGCGCTCAAGTGGGCGTACCTCGGCACGCTGGTCGGCGGCATTGCGCTCATGGTGCTCGGCGGCGTGCTCGGCGGCGCCGGCGAGGAGGAGATCGGCGTCGTGCTCGTCGGGCTCGGCGCGCTGCTCGCGCTGTTCATGCGCCTCATCGTCGCCCTGGTGTGGGTGTACTCGGCGTGGTCCGCCCTCCCGGCCGACTACCGCATCACGGGCTCCGGCAAGCGCGTGAGCCCCGGCGAGGCGATCGGGTTTCTCTTCGTGCCGCTCTACAATCTCTATTGGATGTTCGTGGTGAGCGGCGGCCTGTGCGACGCGCTCGACTACCTGCTGCGCACTTCGGGCAGCCCCCGCACGGCCCCGAAGAGCCTCTCGCTCGTGGCGTGCATCTTCCAGTTCGTGCCGTACCTCAACATCCTCGTCGCGCCGTTCCTGTGGTTCTTCTACATGCTCTCGTTCGACAGCGCGGCGATGGCGCTCCAGGCCGCCTCGGCCTCGGGCGGGGGCGGGGCCGGGCCTCAGGGCTTTGGGGGCGGCTTCGGGGGCGGCGGCTACGCCCCGCCGGCGGGCGGCTTCGGCGCACCGGTGGGGGGCTACGGCGGCGCCCCGCCCGGCTACGGCCCGCCGCGCTACTGAGCGCGGCGCCCTCGCTCACTCGAGCCCGAGCCTGCGGCCCACGAGCTTGATGCACGCGCCCATGACCCAATAGGTCGCGGGGATCGCCACGAGCGGCGCGACGAGGCGCGCGGCGCTCGAGCGCTCCCCGGCGAGGTGGGGGCGCGCGCGCAGGTAGGGCACCACGTTGATGGCCTGGTAGTTCAGCATCACCCAGGGCGCGAGCCACAGCGCGCCCGGGTTGGCCACGAAGAACGCGTTGCCGTCCCCAAGCGCCTGCCCGAGCGAGAACAGCAGGGCGTACTCCGCGACGCGGTACCGGTAGCGGCTGAGCAAGAGCCAGCACACCGAGAAGATGACGAGGTAGGCGGGCGCCGTGAACGCGAGGTCGATCAGCGCGTGCTTCGCGAGGGTCGCGACCGGGGTCGCGCGCGTCCACCGCAGCGCGGCGAAGACGGGCCGTGACGGCATGTAGAAGAGCTCGACGGCGAGCGCGCTCGCGGTGCAGCGGAGCACGAACGCCGCCGAACCTTGGCGCACCGTGCGGCGCCGCGTGAGCGCGTACCAGCCGAGGCCCGCGAGCAGGTAGGCCACGACGAGCAGCCGGGTGACGTTGTTGGCGCTGAGGCCCTCGCGCGCGAGCACGGCCAGCACGAGGAGCGTGGCCCACGCGCCGTACACGCCGAGGACGATCCGCTCGGGCCGGCTCACCCGCGCCGCCCGCCGCCGTCCTCGACGCGACCTCCGCACCCCTGGAAAATGGTAGACCCTGGGGCGCCATGTACTTCCAAGAGCTCGTCCTCACGCTCCAAGACTTCTGGACCAAGCGCGGCTGCATGCTCGTGCAGGCGTACAACTCGGAGGTGGGCGCGGGCACGTTCAACCCGAACACGTTCCTCCGGTCGCTCGGCCCAGAGCCCTGGGCCGTGGCGTTCTGCGAGCCGTCGCGCCGCCCGACCGACGGTCGCTACGGCGACAACCCGAACAGGCTCCAGCAGTTTCACCAGTTCCAGGTCATCTTGAAGCCGGCGCCGATCGACATCCAGGACCTCTACGTCGAGTCCCTGTTGGCGCTCGGCACGAAGCCGGAGGAGCACGACGTGCGCTTCGTCGAGGACGACTGGGAGTCGCCTACCCTCGGGGCGTGGGGCCTCGGCTGGCAGGTGTGGCTCGACGGGCTGGAGATCAGCCAGTTTACGTATTTTCAGCAGGTGGGGGGCATCGACTGCCGCCCGGTGTCGGGGGAGCTCACGTACGGCCTCGAGCGCATCTGCATGTATCTTCAAGACGTCGACTCGGTGTACGAGCTCGCGTACGCCCCGGGGATCACGTACGGAGAGTACGCCAAGCGCGCCGAGTGGGAGTGGAGCACGTACAACTTCGAAGAGGCCGACACGACCGCCCACTTCGCGGCCTTCGACCACTACGAGCGCGAGGCGAAGCGGCTGCTGGCGCGCGACCCTGATCCGCTGAAGAAGCTCGTGCTCCCCGCCTACGACTTCGTCGCGAAGGCCGCCCACCAGTTCAACGTGCTCGACGCCCGTGGCGCGATCGGCGTCACCGAGCGCGCGCGGTTCATCGGCAGGGTGCGGGGCCTCGCGAAGGGCGTGGCCGAGGCGTACGTGGCCCAGCGCGAGGCCCTCGGGTTCCCGCTCCTCCGGGGCGCGGCGCCGCTCGCCGCCCCGCCGAGCGCGGCAGAGTGAGCGCGCAGAAGCGGCGGCTCCTCGCCCTGCACGCCGAGCTCGACGCGTGCAAGGCGTGCCCGTCGATGATCGGACCCGTGGTGCACGGCGCCGCCGTCGTCACGCCCGTGGTGCTCGTGGGGCAGGCCCCCGGGCCGCGCGAGGGGAGCTTCGGGCGGCCCTTCGCGTGGACGGCGGGCAAGACCCTCTTCAAGTGGTTTCACGCCGCGCTCGGCGTGGACGAGGCCCGCGTGCGCGAGCGCGTGTATATTGCAGCCGTCGCGCGCTGCTTCCCGGGCAAGGCGAAGGGAGGCGGCGATCGCAAGCCCGACCCCGCGGAGATCGCGGCGTGCGAGCGCTTCCTCGCCGGCGAGCTCGCGATCCTCCGCCCGCGGCTCCTCCTTCCGGTGGGCGGCCTGGCGATCACGCAGGCGCTCGGCGAGGTGAACAAGCTCTCCGAGGTGGTGGGCAAGGTGCACCGCCGCGTCGTGCACGGGGTGGAGTGCGACGTGCTGCCCCTGCCTCACCCGAGCGGCGCCTCCACCTGGCACCGCACGGAGCCAGGCAAGACGCTGCTCGGCGAGGCGCTCGGCCTGCTGGCCGCTCACCCCGCCGTGCGCGACGCCTTCGCCTGAGCCGCGCGAGCGGCCGTCAGCCGATCAGCCGAGCAGACCCGGGAGGACCTCGTCGAGCGGGGTGGTGCCCTGCACGAGACGATCGCCCTTCGGGCCGATGTTGCCCGTCGCGAAGCCCGCGTACATCTCCGTGTAGGCTGCGGCGAACGTGGGCGGCAGCCCCGCCTCGAGGAGCGCGGCGAGGTGCCCGGCCGCGGGGATGTCGACGACCTTCACGGTCTTGCCGAGCGCCGCCCCGAGCTTCGCCGCGACGTCGTTCGCGGAGTACGCCGGGCCGTGGAGGTCGACGTTCTCCGACTTCGCCGGCCGCTCGACGAGCAGCTTGGCGGCGAGCGCGCCGATGTCCTTCGTGGCGATCATGGGCATCGCGAGCTCGGCCGAGGGGGCGAAGTTCGGGTAGATGCCCGCGCCCTTCGCGGGGGCCACCGACATGCCGACGTTCTCCTGGAAGAAGCCGGCGCGGATGGCCGAGAGCTGCACGCCCGCGTCGTGCAGGGCGCGCTCGAAGTAGTGCAGGCCCTTGATGGGGCCCGTGCCCTCCGCCAGGTCCGCGCCCACCGACGAGAGCAGCACCACGTGAGGGACACCGCTCGCCTTCACTCCGGCCGCGAGGCCGTCGGCGGTGGCGCGCTGCGCCGCGAAGAAGTCGGGCGCGGTGTACGGGGGCGGCGGCAAGAGCGTGAAGAAGCCCTCGGCGCCTTTGAGCGCGCCGGCCACGAACGCGGAGTCGTCTAGGCTGCCCGTGGCGACCTCCGCGCCCTGCTGCGCCCACGGCTCGCCCTTCTTCGGGTCGCGGACGAGCACCTTGACCTTCTTCCCGGCGGCCAGGAGCGCCTTGGCGACGACCGAACCCACGTGACCCGAGACACCTGCGACGACGAACATTGGCGAGCTCCTTCTTTTTCGGAAGTGTGGAGGCCGGAACCTGCGACCGGTGCGGCGGGTGCGCAAGGGCGCCGTGACCGATTTTGCGCTTGGCCTGTGCCATGGTGAGTCGTCGCGGCCGGTTGGGCGCGGGCGAGCGCCGATTTGGGCGGGGTTCTGGGGTGCGCCCGCTTGGCACGCGGAGTGCTAGTTTCGCCCTAGGAGAACCCCGCATGAACCAGCGCTCGCCTCGTCGTCTCGCCTCGCTTCGCCGTCTCGCGTCGCTCGCCTCGCTCGGGCTCGTGCTCGCCGCTGGCGCGACGCTCGCCACCGAGTCCACGGCGTCCGCGTGCGGAGGGTGCTTCGTCCCGCCGGAGGACGCCACCGTGGTCACCGACCACCGCATGATCCTCTCGGTCGGCCAGGGCCAGAGCACGCTGTACGACCAGATCCGCTACCAGGGGCTCCCGCAGGAGTTCGCGTGGGTGCTGCCCATCTCGGGCGAGGCCGAGGTCGGGCTCTCGGCCGACACGCTCTTCTCCACGATCGGCGGGTTCACGCAGACCACGGTCGTGGCCCCGCCCCAGAACTGCCCGAGCCCGCCCACCGGCTGCGGCGGCGACTTCGAGGCCGCGTCGGAGTCGCGGGGCGCAGGGGCCGCCCCTCCGGCGGCCCCCTCGGACGTCACGGTGACGAAGGTCGAGAACGTGGGCCCGTACGCCACCGTGCAGCTCCAGTCGGAGAACGCCGAGGCGCTGAACCAGTGGCTCGCCGACAACAAGTTCTCGGTGCCCGCCGACGTGAAGCCGGTCATCGCGCAGTACGTGAAGGAGCACTTCAACTTCCTCGCCATGAAGCTCCGACCCGGCGCGAACGTGCAGGCGATGCGCCCGGTGCGTGTCACCACGAAGGGCCCGGCCGTCGTGCTGCCCCTCCGTATGGTGGCCGCGGGCACGGGGCCCGTGGTCGGCATCACGCTGTGGGTCGTCGGCGACGGGCGCTACGAGCCCACGAATTTCCCCTTCTTCACGGTCAAGGCCGACGAGCTCGTGTGGGACTGGACGAAGAGCGAGAGCAACTTCAAGGCGGTGCGCGAGGAGCGCGCCGCCGCGAGCAAGGGCCGTGGCTGGGAGCTCGAGAGCGCGTTCCGGCTCCCGATTGGCCAGATCCGCACCGGGCTCACCTCCCGCTTCGGCCCGCCGGGCGGCAGCGGCGACTACACCGAGACGCCCGCGACCCCGACCTCCCCGGCCAAGACCGCCGACCAGGTGCGCGAGGAGGATCTCGCGGTGCTCTTCAACAAGCGGACCGATGGCGACTTCTTCGTCACGCGCCTGCGCTCCGATCTCGCGCACGCGGCGCTCACCGAGGACCTCGCCCTCCAGGCGGCGAAGGACCAGTCGCTCGTCTCCAACATTCGCCAGGTCACGAAGGAGCTGAACGAGCCGCTCTGCCCGGTGTACGTCGGCTGCCAGCAGACCGGCACCGCGCCTCGCAGCGAGGCGATCCGCAGCTCCACGAACCACTGCTCGGCCGCGCCGAGCCTCGCGCCGAGCGCGCAGCAGGGCCTCGCGGCGGCCGCGGTCGGCTTCGCGGGCCTCGCGTTCGCGCGGGTCGTGCGCCGGCGCCGCAAGCAGGGCTGAGCGCAGCGAGAGGGGCGAAGGGACCTGGAAGGGCCCCTTGGCCCCCAGCACGCCGGGCTCGATCGTTCGCGGCCGCGGGCCCCGCGCCCCTCATGCTCGCGGCCCGCCTCGCGGCCGCTACTCGAGCGGCGTGGTCAGCTCGCAGCCGCGACGATGACGGTCCATTTCGCCAGCATCGTCCGGTCAGGTCAGAACTCGCCGCAGGCGATTCTCGTCGGGGAAGTTCACGAGGACACCCATGTCCTTCTTCTGGAAGACCACCATGCTGCCCAGGCCCACTGCGGACGCGGCCGATTGCCTCACGACCCGGCCGATGTGGTCCAACGTGCCCGCCCCGCCGTGCGCGATGACGGGAATTCCGACCGCATCGGTCACAGACCTGACCAGCTCGTAGTCGAAGCCATCCCACGTGCCTTCACGATCGATCGAGGTCAGCAGAATTTCGCCCGCGCCCCTCCTCTCGACCTCCTTCGCCCACGCCGCCACGTCTTGCCCCGTATTCTTCCTGCCGGCGCGCGTGTGGACATGGCGCACCCCCCAGAAGTTCTTCTTGGCGTCGATCGAGACGATGACCGCCTGACTCCCGAAGTGCTCGGAGAGCCTCGTAATGAAGGTGGGGTTCTCAGCCGCGTAGGAGTTGACGACGATCTTCTCGAAGCCGAGCTTGAGGATCGCCTTGGCGTCCTCGAAGGTTCGAATCCCGCCCCCGTACCCCAGCGGCATGAAGCACTCGTTCGATATGTCCGCCAGGGCCTTCAGGTTCGGCCTGCGGCCCTGGACGGTCGCCGTGATGTCGAGGAACAGGAGCTCGTCCACTTCGAGCTCGTTGAAGATCCGCACGGTGTTGCACGGGTCGCCGATATACGCGAACTTCTTGAACTTCACCGTCTTCACGAGGCATCCGTCGCGAAGGAGCAGGGTGGGTATGACTCTTGTTCGTAGCATTATAGCCCCGCGAAGTTTTCAAAGAGCAGCATCCCGAATCGATGGCTTTTTTCGGGATGGAACTGGACACCGACGATGTTCTCGTGACGCACGGCAGCGTCGAAGGTAATGCCGTGAGTTGCCTTGAGGAGAGAGTCAGAGGCAGTGTCCACCTCAACGGCATAGGAGTGGACGAAATAAAATCGAGACTCCTCTGGGAAGTTCTTCAGGATCGGGTCCTCCCGCGTGGGGATCACGCGATTCCACCCCATGTGGGGGATCTTCAGCCCCGGCGTGGCGGGCAAGCGCCGCGTCGAGGCCTGGATCCACCCCAAGCCTTGGCGGATGCCCTCCTCGCTCGAGCGCGTGAGCAGCTGCATTCCCAGGCAGATGCCGAGCACGGGCACGCGCTCCTCCAGGACCTTCTTGTCCAGGACCTGGCGGAGCCCGCTCTCGTCGATGTGCTGCATCGCCCTATCGAATGCGCCCACGCCCGGCAGGATGAGCTTGCTGGCTCGCGCCACCTCGCCGGCCTCCCCCGTTATCACGGAGGCCACGCCGATACGTTTGAGCATATTCTGGATTGAACCGGAATTCCCCATTCCGTAATCGACTATGGTTATCATTCTAGTTCCTCGTCGGGAAGCAGTACTTGAGGTAGAAGCTCATGGGGACCAGGTTCGCCTTCGCGAGGACGTGGAACATAGGTCTCAAGGTCTCGAAGCGCTTCTTGTACGTCCTGAACTCCCGAAAGGTTCGCTTCGGGCCTTGCATGATCGCCTCGTACTCGGACTCCGAGATGTTCAATCGCTTCTTGACATACGCGACCAGGTCCGGGTCGGGGACCACGGGTCTGGAGTAGATCTCCATCGCCGCCTCTCGACTCATCGTCCCGCTCCGTACGGACGCGGCGAGGACCAGGTTGCGGAAATCGATCCCGTACCGCTGCGGCAACCATACGGTGTGCGTGTAGGTAGAGGCGCGGTTCTCGAGATGATGCCCACCGTAGTACTTCCAGCCCGTCTTCTCGATGAGGTATTTTCGCGCCTCGTCCTTGTCGTAATGAAGATACCACAGCGGGCGAATGAATTTTTGGCGATACACGATCGCCCACTTCAGAAAGTCGAAGAAGTACATGTTCGGGAACGTAGACCTGCGCATGATCCCGAACCGGTCGTGAATGTCGGCGACGTAGGCGCCGTCTAGATAGTTCGCGCCCACCGGGGTGAGCCCCTCGGTGACGAACGAGTGGCCCTCGAAGATGTGCTTCACCCCGTACTTGGCGGCCGCCGACCTCAAGACCTGAACGAAGGCGATGTCCGTGTCGGCGTCGAACTCGGCGACTCCCGAGAGCAGGAACGCTCGCTTGATGTCGTCCACCTCCTTGTTGTTGACCACGTGAGTGTGGAGGTCGACATTCAGGGCAGAGGTGATCTTCCGGATGTTCTCGGTCGCGACGGCGCTGTTCCACGTATTGTCGTAGTGCACCGCGAGTGGCCGCAGACCCCACTCTACGGACTTGACGAGTAGATAGGAGGAGTCGGTGCCGCCGCTCACTCCCACGACGCAGTCGTACTTCTTGCCTCGCCCCGCCGCCTTGATGGCGGCCACGATCTCGTCGAGCTTCCTCTGGCCTTCGGCGGTCCCGGTTCCGTACTGCTTGATGAGGTCCTCGACCGTTCGACAGTAGTTGCAGACCCCCTCCTGGTCGAAGGAGATGCCAGAAATGTTGGAGTCGTAGATGCAGCGAGTGCAAACGACGTCGGCCTTGGGCCGAGCCTTCGGCTCAATCGTCGACATTGACAAGCCCCTTGCTCGTGATCGCGACGATCCGACACTTGGCTCCGGCCTGCTTCAGCTTCGCCAAGACGCGCCCGTGGTATTGTTCGCTGAGCGTCAGCACGACGGTCGCGCTCTCGGAGAGCCGCAGGTCGGCCGGGTTCGACACGGAGAGCGGTGTGTTCGGCATGTACCTTCCATGCAGAATCGGATTGTCGTCGACCACCCTCACCTTCTCCAGCAGGCCAGGCTCGAGCTTGCTGGCGTAGAGGAGCCCCGTGAGTGAGAGCCCCGCCCCGTAGAGCACCACCTCTCCCGAGGCCTCCGTGATGACCCTCCGCAGCGCTGCGAGCGCCGTCGAGGTGCCGGCCAGCAGCCCGCGGGGCTCGTACGTGCGCTCCGCCGAGCCGAAGACGCAGATCAGGCTCGGGCTATCCGGCTCCGAGATGTGACGCACATCGTAGCCGTGCCTCCGGACGAGCGCCAACAGCGACGCCCTGCAGAAGTACTGGGGGTGCTCGTGAGCGAAGACGTTGAGCATGCCAGAGCCGAGGAAGTACTCCATGTTCGGGACCTGGACGATGGCCACACCTCCCGGGTTCAGGTTCTTGCGCAGCGCCGTGAAGAACGCCTCGAGGTCCACGATGTGTTCGAGGTTGAACCTCGACACCACGACATCGAAGCTCTCCGCGAGCTCGGTCGACCCGTAGAACCCGTCGATGAACCGGACTCTCTCGTCCGGTAGCGCGCCTGGGTTGATGGCCGTGCAGGCGTAGCCTCGGTCGAGGAAAGGCTGAATCTGCTCGACGCTCTCGCAGCCGACCTCGAGGAGGGTCGCCCCACCCTTCAGGAAGATGTCCGCCACCTTGGCGAAGGGATCGCGGTAAGGCCCCTGCATCGACTCCAGCTGCTTGTACGGGTAGAGGTAGTAGTAGTCCCTGTACAGGCTGTTGTTGAAGTCCAGGTCGATGTGAGTGAGGAAGACGTGGCCGCACTCCGCACACGCGGCTGACGCGAGAGGCGAGGTGCGAACACTGTCCTTCTTCTCCGACTCGATGGGGAAGAGAATGGCGGGAAACGAGTCGTAGGAGAGCAGCGGCTCGGCCGCCGTCAATCCGCACGCTGGGCAAGCAAGTTTGTTCTGCGCGTTCATTTCGGGTCTCTGCTGCTCACGATGTCTTCGCGGAGGCTTCGGAGTATCGTAGCCTCTCGGTATTCAAAGTCTGGTTGGAAGGTCTCGTGGAAAATGTGCCTCCGAATCATGACGTCTGGCTCGTTGTATCCGACCATGGCGCGGAGCGAGGTGGTCCCAGAGAACCTTGGGTTAATCTCGAATACCTTCACCCTGCCCGCCACGAGCCTGCACTGGACATTGATGGGGCCCGTGGCTCCAATCGCTTGCGCGATTTCCCTGCACTGCCTCGTCACCTCCGGGAATCGCCCAACCTGGCCATGGCTGATCCCGGAGCTGACCACGAGCTTGGGCCCTAGCTGCTTCCGGCCGGTGCGGTTCACGACGGAGGTGCGGACGTTGAGTTGGCCGGTCAGCTGCCTGCGGACCGCGATGGAGTTCAGGTAGTTCCCGTCCATGTCGTTCAGCACGCCCACCGTGTATTCGTCCTCCGGTGTTCCGACGTACTCTTGGATCAAGAAGTTGCTCTCGGTCTCGAGGCCCAGGTAAGCCGCCAGTCCGAGGAGCTCGGTAGAGCTCTGGGCGATGTATACGTTCGCGGAGCCCCCCCCGCCCAGCGAAGGCTTGACGACCACCGGGTACCAATCGATGTCGCTCAGGTCTTCCCGGCGCGTCACGCGGACGAAGCGAGGGGCATCGAAGCCGAGGTCCGCGAGGCGGCGATTGGTCGCCTCCTTGTCCAGGCAGACGCGAATGACCTCGGTGGGATTGATGGGGAGGAAGATCCCTTCCTTCTCGATCCTCTCCCGGTGCAGCGCGAAGAGGTTGAGCTCTGGCTCGCAGCCGTAGAACAGGGCCTTCACTCCGTGGCGCTTGCAGATCGCCAGGAGGGCGTCCATGTAGCCGGGGTCGGAGGCGAGGGGGAGGACCTCGCGCTCGTCCACCATCGAAAACTGAGGGCAATTCGGGTTCGCGTCGGCGCCGATGATTCGATAAGGCCCGTTCGCGATGCGCAGCGCCTTGAGGATTTGCTCCCCGATGCCCCCGCCGCCTATGGCCGTAACAAGGACCGGTAGTTTGCTTTCAGGTTTCAAGTAGCACACCTTCGTATGAAGTTGGTTGCCTCAGAAGCATCGAGTGGACCGAAGGATGCACCTCGGGCAGGCTTCCAAAGGCCAAGTTTGTCGCCCTTCGAATGTCGAAGCGCACAAGCTTCACGGCGCCGGTCGCTTCGTCCAGGAGGGCCGCCGAGCCCAACGACCCATGATCGCGTGGCAGCCCGCAGCTGCCGACGTTCACGAAGGTGACGCCCGACTCCCGGCGGTCGAAGGGGCGATGAGTGTGACCCATGAACACGATGCTCTCTTTGACGGCGAACGCGCTCAAGTCGGCATCAGGATAGACGTAGCCGAAGGTCGGGTCAATAGGGCTACCGTGAACGAACAAGACCCCGCCCGTGGGCAGGTCGATGCACCGCGAGCGAGGCCATGTTCCTATCTGTTCAAGGTCGGCGGGGCTCAACAAGTCACGAATGAGCCTGTGTTGGTAGACCGGGTCGTTCGTGTCGGAAAAATGGCCCGACAGGATCATGTCCTCATGATTGCCGCGGATACACTGGATTCGGTCTTCGCCCAGCGCCGCGATGGAGTCCAGGACTCCAGACGTCGGCAGGTAGCCTAGCGCGTCTCCCAGGAATACGAACTTGTCCGCGCCCTGCGACGCCAGCACCTCGATCGCCAAGTCGAAGGCTGGCTTGTTTCCATGAGCATCGGAAAGTATTCCTATCATGCCGCCCTTTCCGTCACGTCCGACGAGGAGAGCCGTTGCTTCTCGGCCTCGGCTATGTCATCCTCAAGCTCTGGAAGAGTTCCGGTCGCTCGTGAGCAGGCGTTCGGGTGCGCGCACCCCCCTTGCCGATGGCTGAACGTCTGGGTATTGCTTGGCCAAATTCACGGCGCTCCTTGTAGCATGCCACCGGAAACGCTGCCAACCTGGAAGGCGCCGGCCCGCGGGGCCGCGAGCGCTCCGGAACCGCGTCGCCTCGGGGCGGCCCGATGCGCCCAGAGCCTCGACTCGCGCGGGCGTCATGGGGCCGCGGTCCGCCTTCGCGTTCTTCCGCCTGCTACCCGCGGGGTGATCGAGCAACCAGGCCGAGAGTAGGAGGGATACCGAGCCTCCGCCGCCCCTATTTGCCGTGCCAGAGCTTCCCGCC
The DNA here is from genome assembly GCA_964531755.1 of uncultured Polyangiaceae bacterium. Taxonomy (GTDB): domain Bacteria; phylum Myxococcota_A; class Polyangia; order Polyangiales; family Polyangiaceae; genus JAAFHV01. The sequence continues at coordinate 25,537 of CAZHGG010000002.1, read as the reverse complement.
GGTGGTGTACACGTCGCCCCAGGGCGTGGCCCAGACGGCGATCATGCTCGACGGCGAGGGGATGGACTCCGGCGCCCAGCCTGAGGCGCTGCGGCGGAGCACGATGCCCTTCGAGCCGACGACCCACATGCGGTTGAGGCCGGTCCCGTCGATGCCTTGCCAGTAGCCGTCGGTCGTGCCCGACTCGGTGTAGAGGTTCACCTCGGTGCCGACGCGGGCCCCGAGGGCGTCGAAGATGTTGAGCTTCGAGCCGGACGACATGAGCGCGGTCGCGTCGGGCACGGCCAGCACCGCGTGCGCCGGCCAGCCCCCGAACGCCTTGAGCTCGTAGCCGTTGTAGAAAAAGGCGCCCTGGGCTCCGGCGCTCGCGACCATCACGTCGTCGGCCTTGAAGCCCGAGAGGCCGTTCGTGTAGTGGTGCCCGGACGGGAAGCCGTAGAGGTACCCGAGCCGGTTCACGGCCGTGGGGGTCGCGAGGTAAACGCCGTCGGAGCCCTGGTGCACGAGGAAGCGGTTGTTGCCGAGGGCGAAGAGCCCGCCGCCCCACACGCCGCCGTTGTTGAGCTGCGCCACCGGGCGCCACACGCCGCCCGCGTCGCGCCGGCGGAGGAACATGGGGCCCGTGGAGTAGTTGCCGACGAGGATGGTGACGTCCTCGCGCGTGAGCCCCGCGACGGCGAACGCCTGGGTGAAGTTGTCGAACGTGACCCCGATGTCGACCGGCGCCCAGGTGCTGCCGTTGAAGAAGAACACGCCGTCGCCGACGGCCCAGACCGCGTCGGGCGCGGCGCCCCACACCGCGTAGATGGTGCCCGGCGCGCCCTTGGGCGACTCGGTGACCCAGTCCAGCTCTTGGCAGAGCCCGTTGGCGCAGCTCCCGTTCTTGCAGACCCGCGTGACCTTGGAGAAGAAGCATGACGCGCCCGGGACGCAGTTGGGCTCGGGCACCCAGCTCTCGGAGCTGCCGCTCACGCAGGTCGGCTTGGGCACGGCGCCGCCGTCGAACTGGGTGATCCAGGCGTCGCTCTTGGTGTCGGCGTCCGAGGAGGCGTCAACGCCGGGGGGAGGCGCGCCGTCGGGCAGCGCCCCGTCGGGGAGCAGCTCGGGGGCGGTGCTGGTGCCGGTCGGCGCGGTGGCGGAGTCGGCCGCGCCGTCGGCTGCGCCCTCGTCGCCGGCCTTCAGGGTCGAGCACGCGCCCAGCGCGGCGGTCGCGAACGCGAGCGCGCCGCCGAGTGCGGCGAGCTGCCGCGCGACGCGCGCGGACCGCGGGGTGGGACGGGGAGGGGAGGAGCTCACGGTGTCAGAATACGTCGTACGTGAGGTGGGCGCCGCACCTTCCCGGCCGCGGGGCCTGGGGCGACCGACGTTGGCGCCAAGTGGTTGAAATCAGGTGGAGGCGTGGAGGGGCCGCGGGAGCGGGGCGACCGACGTTGGCGCCAAGTGGTTGAAATCAGGTGGAGGCGTGGAGGGGCCGCGGGGAACGGCGGAGCGGGGCGACCGACCGAGCGGGGCGACCGACCGAGCGGGGCGACCGACGTTGGCGCCAAGTGGTTGAAACTACACGACTCTCGCTCGCCTCACTTCCCGATGAGGAACGGGATGGTCTCGCCACCCTCCTTCGTGCCGTCCGGGAGCACGAGCAGGTAGTCCGACACCTCCGCGAGCTTGCCCGTCACGTCGGCCCCCGGGGCCAAGCCCTTGATGAGCGCGGGGCGGCTCGCGAGCGTGCCCTTGCATACGCCGTCGGCCCCGCACTCGGTGGCCTTCATCCACATCACCTCGGTCTTGCCGGGCTGCCCCGGGACGGCGAAGGGCACGCGCAGCGTGAGCGAGCCGCCGCCGCTCTTCTTCCACCGCGCCGCCACGTCGGGGGCGGCCTTTCGGGCGCGGGCTTCGGCCGCCAGCAGCCCGGGATCGCTCGTGTTTCGCGCGGAGACGCGCCCCTCTTCGGCGAAGAGCTGGGCGAGGAGAGCCGCGTGCGCGTCCTCGTCGCTCGCCTCGGCGTCGCTCTCAGGCGCTGGCGGGCGGATCGTCAGGACCTCGTTGTCAGGATCGCCCGCGCGGCGACCCGCCGGCGACAGCCGCACCGTCACGGGTCGGGTCTTCTCCGGCGCCCGGGACAGGTCCGCCGGGGATTTCCTCATCACCTGCGCGACGTCGGCGAGCGTCACCGTGATCGCGGGCCCGCGCTCGCCCTTCGCGAGCTTCGCGGCCACCGCGTCGAGCACACTCGCGAGCCGCGGGCCGTCCGCCTCGGGGAAGCCGTGCATCTCGAGGTCGGGGCACCCGTAGCGCGACAGCCCGAGCGTGAGCAGGCGGTACGGGCCGGCGACGTCGTCCTCGTCCTGCGGGTGGAGCTGCACGAGCAGCGACTCGGGCACGAAGAAGGGCGCGCCGAGCGGACCGCGCGGCACGCGCTCCGCGAACGCGCTCGCCGTGTCGATGCGGTGAGTCTCCTCGTCGTGCACGTAGCCGCGCAGCTCCCGCGCGAAGGCCGAGGCGAGCGCGAAGGCTCCGCGCAAGGGCAGGTGATCGGCGCCGTCCTCGCCCGACACCTTCACCACCAAGAGCTCCTTCGTGTCGTAGAGCGCCGCTCGCTCGCCCTCGGGCACGGTGCGCGCCACGGTGGGGAGCGTGTCCTTCGGTGGGAGGATCCAGTCGGCCGCGAGCGTGACCTCGAGCGCCGGGTGGCTGTCGGCGAGGAACTTGCGCACGCCCGCGCAGTCGGGCCCGCAGTCGGCCGCGGTGAGAGGCCACGCGCTGGCTGGCATCGCCGCGAGCTCGGCGAGGCGCTTCGACGTCGCCTTGGGCGCGATGATCGCCAGCTCGATGCTCACCTCCGCCTCGTGCGCGATGGGCTCGTTGTCGGGCTCGAGGGGCGCCGAGGCCGCCCCGTCGGAGGCGTCCATCGCGGCGGCTGCGCTCGCGTCCGTGGCGGCCGCGTCCGGCGCGGGCGGCGCGGGCGGCGACTCGCGCGAGAGCGCCCACGCGACGCCGAGCGCCAGCAACGCGCCGCCGGCGAGGACCGCGCCCTTCTCCTTCAGGACGGACATCGACACGGAGCGTAGCCGAGCGTCGCGGTGGCACAGCGCGTTAAATTGATGTATATCTTGAGCGCAAATGCGCGAAACTGCTCGCTCCGGCCTCTACGATCCGCGGGACGAGCACGACGCGTGCGGCCTCGGCTTCGTGGCCGACCTCGGCCGCGGCAAGAGCCACGACGTCGTGCAGCGCGCGCTGCTCGTGCTCGCGCGCCTCGCCCACCGCGGGGCGTCGGGCGCCGATCCCATGACCGGCGACGGCGCGGGCATCCTGCTCGACGTGCCGCACGCGTACCTCGAGCGCCTCCTCGGGCGGGAGGGCAAGGAGCTCCCACCGCCCGGCGACTACGGCGTCGCGCAGGTCTTTCTCTCCCGCGACGCAGAGCGGCGCCGCGCGCAGATGCGCACGCTCGAGGCCGTGGCGCGGTACCACAACCAGAAGGTCATCGGCTGGCGCGACGTGCCGGTCGACGAGTCCAAGATTGGCCGCGTGGGCCTCGCGACGATGCCGGTCATGCGCCAGTTCTTCGTGGCGCGCATGTGCGAGGCCGCGCGCTTCGAACAGGTGCTCTTCCTCGTGCGCAAGCGCGCCGGCAAGCTCTGCTCGAAGGGTGGTTTCGGGGAAGACTTCTACGTCGCCAGCTTCTCGTCGCGCACCCTCGTCTACAAGGGCCTCATGCTCCCTGAGCTCCTCGGCGAGTTCTACGAGGACCTCGCCGAGCCCGAGCTCCAGAGCCGCTTCGCGCTCGTGCACTCGCGCTTCAGCACCAACACCTTCCCCACGTGGGAGCGCGCGCACCCGTACCGGCGCATCGCGCACAACGGCGAGATCAACACCCTCCGAGGCAACCAGGGGTGGATGCGCTCGCGGTCGGCGCTGCTCGCCTCCGACGCGTTCGGCGAGCACCTCGGCGACTTCAAGCCCATCATCCGCGAGGGCGGCAGCGACTCGGCGTCGCTCGACAACCTGGTCGACTTCCTCGTGGCGAGCGGGCGCTCGATCCCCCACGTGATGATGATGCTCGTGCCGGAGGCGTACGGCAAAGACGCCCACATGTCCCAGGAGAAGCGCGACTTCTACGAGTACCACGCGTCGCTCGTGGAGCCGTGGGACGGCCCCGCCGCCTTCGTGTTCACCGACGGCGTGCGCCTCGGCGCCATGCTCGACCGCAACGGCCTCCGGCCCGCGAAATACGTCATCACGCGGCAGGGCCTCGTGGTCCTCGCGAGCGAGTTCGGCGTCGCCGACATTCGCCCCCAAGACGTGGTGGAGAAGGGGCGGCTGCGCCCCGGCCAGATGTTCCTCGTCGACCTCCACGCGCGCCGCGTCGTCCCCGACGAAGAGGTGAAGCGTGAGGTCTGCACGCTTCACCCGTACGGGAAGTGGCTGGCGGCGAACAAGCTCGACGTCCGCCGCCTACCCGCCGTGGAGGAGCCGCCGCCCCTCGAGCCCGCGCGCCGCGCCGAGCTCCAGCACATGTTCGGCTACACCCGCGAGGACGTGCGCCTCTTGCTCGCGCCCATGGCCGAGCGCGGCGAGGAGCCCGTCGGCAGCATGGGCAACGACGCGGCGCTCGCCGTCCTCAGCGCGCGGGCCGTGTCGTTCTTCCGCTACTTCAAGCAGCAGTTCGCGCAGGTCACGAACCCGCCCATCGACCCCATCCGCGAGAACCTGGTGATGTCGCTCGCGACCACGCTGGGCGGCGAGGGGAACCTCCTCTCGCAGACGCCGAACCAGTGCCGCCTGGTGGAGCTGTCGCACCCGCTGCTCACCCCCACCGAGCTGCGCAAGCTCGGGCGCAACCCCTACACCGACTTCCGTGCGAAGAAGCTGGCGACCGTCTTCTCGACCGAGGGCGAGCCCGGCGCGGCGCTCGAGGAGGCGCTGTGGCGACTCGAGGCCGACGCGGTGAAGGCGGTCGACGAGGGCTTCGCGCTGCTCGTGCTGAGCGACGTCACGTGCGACGCCACGATGGCGCCCGTGCCCGCGCTGCTCGCCACGGCGGCCGTCCACAACCACCTCGTGCGCGAGGGGCGCCGCGCGAAGGTGAGCCTCATCGTCGAGACCGCCGACGTGCGCGAGGTGGCAGACGTGGCGCTGCTCGTCGGCTTCGGGGCCGGGGCGGTGTGCCCGTACCTCGCGCTCGACCTCGTCGCCGAGCTCGCGACGCGCGGCGAGGCGAGCGTCAGCGCCGAGAAGGCGCAGGCGAACCTCTTCAAGGCGTTCGACAAAGGATTGGAGAAGATCCTCTCCAAGATGGGGATCAGCACCCTCGCGTCGTACCAGGGCGCGCAGATCTTCGAGGCCATCGGCGTGTCCGACGAGGTGTGCGAGCGCTGGCTCGGCGGCGTGAAGAGCCCCGTCTCGGGCGTGGGCCTGCACGAGATCGGCGAGGAGGTGCGCGCGCGCCACGCGGCGGCGTACGCCCCCGCGGCCCCCACGCCCGCCGACGACCTCGCGGGGCTCGACGTCGGCGGCGTGTACGCGTGGCGCGTCGGCGGCGAGAAGCACCTGTGGACCCCCCGCACGGTCGCGAGCCTCCAGCGCGCGGTGCGCCTCGACGAGGCCGCCTCGTACGAGCAGTACGCGGCGCTCGTGAACTCGCCCGATTCGCCCGTCACGCTGCGCCACCTGTGGGAGCTGCGGCCCGACCGCGACCCCGTGCCTCTCGACGAGGTGGAGCCCGCGGCCGAGCTCGTGAAGCGCTTCGCGACGGGCGCGATGTCGTTCGGGAGCATCTCGAAGGAGGCGCACGAGAACCTCGCCATCGCGATGAACCGCATCGGCGGTAAGAGCAACACCGGCGAGGGCGGCGAGGACGAGGCCCGCTTCGCCCGCGACCCGAGCGGCGAGCTCCGCCGCAGCGCCATCAAGCAGGTGGCCTCCGGCCGCTTTGGCGTCACGAGCCACTACCTCGTCAACGCCGACGAGATCCAAATCAAGATGGCCCAGGGCGCGAAGCCCGGCGAGGGCGGCCAGCTGCCCGGCCACAAAGTCGACGCGGTGATCGCGCGCGTGCGGCACTCCACCCCCGGCGTCACGCTCATCTCGCCGCCGCCCCACCACGACATCTACTCCATCGAAGATCTGGCGCAGCTCATCTTCGACCTGAAGAACGTGAACCCGAAGGCCCGCGTGAGCGTGAAGCTCGTGAGCGAGTCCGGCGTGGGCACCGTGGCGGCGGGCGTGGCCAAGGCGCACGCCGACGCGATCCTCATCGCGGGCCACGACGGCGGCACCGGCGCGAGCCCGCTCTCGTCGCTGCAGCACGCGGGCACGCCGTGGGAGCTCGGGCTCGCCGAGGCGCAGCAGGTGCTCGTGATGAACGGCCTGCGCTCGCGCGTGGTGCTCCAGGCCGACGGCCAGCTCAAGACCGGCCGCGACGTCGTCTTCGCGGCGCTCCTCGGCGCCGAGGAGTTCGGGTTCGCCACCGCCCCGCTCGTGGCCTCCGGCTGCGTGATGATGCGCAAGTGCCACCTGAACACCTGCCCGGTCGGCATCGCCACGCAAGACCCCGCGCTGCGCGCGCGCTTCGTCGGCACGCCGGAGCACGTCATCCGCTACTTCTTCTTCCTCGCCGAGGAGGTGCGCGCGCTCCTCGCCGGCCTCGGGTTTCGCTCGCTCCACGAGGCCGTCGGCCAGCGCCAGGCCATCGCGGTGCGCGCCGAGATCGCGAACCCCAAGGCGCGCACGCTCGACTTCTCGCGGGTGCTCGCGCCCACGCCGGGCGGCGGGCTCCGCCACGAGACCGACCAAGACCACGGCCTCTCGCGGGTGCTCGATCGCTACCTGCTCGACCGGTGCGAGCGGGCCCTCGCGCGCGCCGAGCCCGTCCGCGTCGAGGTGGGCGTGAAGAACTCCGATCGCACGGTCGGCGCCATGCTGGGCGGCGAGCTCTCGGCGCGCCACGGCGCGAAGGGTCTCCCGCCGGACACGGTGGTCATCGCGTGCGAGGGCACGGCAGGGCAGAGCTTTGGCGCCTTCGCGCCGCGCGGCCTCACGCTCACGCTCTCGGGGGACGCGAACGACTACGTGGGCAAGGGACTCTCGGGCGGCGTGCTCGCGGTGTACCCGCACAAGAAGAGCACGTTCGTCGCGAGCGAGAACGTGGTCGTGGGCAACACGGTGCTCTACGGCGCCACGGCGGGCGAGGCCTACTTCGCCGGCCGCGCGGGCGAGCGCTTCTGCGTGCGCAACAGCGGCGCGGTCGCGGTGGTCGAGGGCGTGGGCGACCACGGCTGCGAGTACATGACCGGAGGCGTCGCGCTCGTGCTGGGCACGGTGGGGCGCAACTTCGGCGCGGGCATGAGCGGCGGCGTGGCGTACGTCCTCGACGAGGCGGGCTCGCTGCGTGATATGTGCAATATGCAAATGATCGAGCTCGAGCCCCTCGACGACGACGATCGCGCGCGGGTGCGCGCGCTGCTCGAGGCTCACGTCGCGCGCACCGAGAGCGCGAAGGGGCGCGCGCTGCTCCAGGGCATGCTCGGCGCGGAGGCGTCGCTCGCGCCCTTCGTGAAGGTCGTGCCCCTCGAGTACAAGCGCGTGCTCGAGGGCAAACGCGCCGAGGCCGCGCTCGTCGCGGAGGCCGCCCGTGGCTGATCCGCGCGGCTTCCTGGAGGTGTCTCGGCAGAAGCCCGGGCGGCGCCCGCCGGCCGAGCGCGTCCACGACTTCCGCGAGCTCGTCGTGGAGCCCGCCCCCGAGGTCCTCGCCAAGCAGGCCTCTCGCTGCATGGACTGCGGCATCCCGTTCTGCCACGACGGCTGCCCGCTGGGCAACGTGGTGCCCGAGTGGAACGACCTCGTCTACCGCGGCAAGCTCGAGGAGGCGGCGACCTCGCTGCTCGCCACCAACAACTTCCCCGAGATCACCGGCCGCGTCTGCCCCGCGCCCTGCGAGGCGGCCTGCGTGCTCAACCTGCGCGGGGAGCCCGTCACCATCAAAGACGTCGAGCGCACGGTCGCGAACGCGGCGCTCGCCGCGGGTCTCGCGCCGGTCCTCGCGCCGCGCCGGAGCGGCAAGCGCGTGGCCATCGTGGGCTCGGGGCCGGCCGGGCTCGCGTGCGCGCAACAGCTCGCGCGCGCGGGGCACGACGTGGTGCTGTTCGAACGCGACGACCGCGTGGGAGGTCTGCTCCGGTACGGCATCCCCGACTTCAAGCTCGAGAAGGCCACGCTCGACCTCCGCGTGGCGCAGCTCGTGGCCGAGGGCGTCGAGCTCCGCGTGAGCACCTCGGTCGACGCGCGCACGGCGAGTGACCTGCTCGCGCCGTTCGACGCGACGGTGCTCGCGCTCGGCGCCCGCGTGCCGCGCGATCTCCCCATCCCGGGCCGGGAGCTCCGCGGCGTCCACTTCGCGATGGAGTTTCTCGACCTGCAGAACCGCGTCGTGGCGGGCGACCCGTGCGCGCCTCTCGCGACGGAGGGCCTCGACGTGGTCGTCATCGGCGGCGGCGACACGGGGTCCGACTGCGTGGGCACGTCGAACCGCGGCGGGGCCAAGACCGTCACGCAGCTCGAGCTCGAGCCGCCGCCGACGCTCGCGCGTCGCCCGGAGAACCCGTGGCCCGAGTGGCCGCTCGTGATGCGCACCTCGTCGTCCCACGAGGAGGGCTGCGAGCGCGAGTTCGGCGTGCGCACCAAGGCGTTCCTCGGCGACGACGCGGGCGCCGTCCGCGCGCTCCTGTGTGAGCGCGTCGAGCGCCGCGGCGGCGCGTTCGAGGCCACCGGAGAGACGCTCGAGCTGCCCGCGCAGCGCGTGTTCCTCGCGATGGGCTTTCTGGGGCCGGAGCCCGAGCTGCTGGACGCCCTCGGCCTCGCGAAGGACCGCCGCGGCAACGCCGTCACCGACGCCGCGGGCCACACCTCGCGCGCCGGCGTGTTCGCGGCGGGCGACGTCTCGCGCGGTCAGTCGCTCGTGGTGTGGGCGATCGCGGACGGTCGCCGCGTGGCGCGCGGCGTGGACGCGTTCCTCCGCGGGTGAGCCGGCGCCCGGAATACCCGCGCTCGGTCTCGGGTTCTGCGCGCATGGGCAAGACAAGCCGCGCGCGCGCGCGCTCGCTCCTCTCCTTCGGTCTCGCGATGGCGGGGCTCTTCGTCGCGCGGGCGTCCCTCGCCGATCATTACCGCGTGCCCTCGGGGTCGATGGAACCGACGGTGCAAGTGGCCGATCACGTCGTGGTGCTGAAGGCGGCGTACGGGCTGCGGGTGCCGCTCACCGACGCCTACGTGCTCGGCCCGCGCACGCCCGGCCGCGGCGACGTGGTGGTGCTCACCTCGCCGGAGAGCGACACCGTGCTGCTGAAGCGCGTCGTGGCCGTCGGGGGCGACGTGGTGGAGGTGCGCGACGGCCGCGTCGTGCTCACACGCGGCGGTCGCCCCGTGGCGCAGGAGGGCTACGCGGGCTCCGTCGAGGCCGGGCCGGGCCCGAGCCTCCCGCCCACCGCGGTGCCCGAGGGGAAGCTGCTCGTCCTCGGCGACAACCGGGGCAACAGCCACGACGGCCGCTCGTTCGGCTGGGTGTCCGAGCGCGCCCTCCTCGGGCGCGCCATCGCCGTGGTGGG
>CAZHGG010000002.1:0-15832 GCA_964531755.1 uncultured Polyangiaceae bacterium | reverse complement strand
GACGGGTTCTATATCAGTGTGAGCTCGACGGGCACACCGAAGCAAGGAACGTACTCTCTTGTCGTCGTGACCGACGGAGTCACGACGACCTGCACGATAACGCCAGCGGAGGAAAGGTGTTCGGATCGAGTTTGGATGAGCGTCAGTGGGGACGGGCTTACTCAGATCGTAGTTGGGGTGTCAGCGTCAGAGTCGGTGAAGATAGTGTCAGCGCCCGTGAAGATAGCTGTCTATCGAGATGGGGTCGAGCTCGGTTCGAAGTCGTTCATGCCAGTGTACGCCGCGGACTATTGGAACGGCCCGGAGTGCGAGCCCACCTGCACGAGGGCAAGGGACACGTTCGTCTTCGCTCATTGAAACCAAAGCGCCCCCGCGCGCACCGACGGTCCTCCGCCCTTGTCCTCGACGCCGCGGTCTGCTGCCATGCACACCATGAAGCCTCCTCTCTCCGTGCTCGTCGTCGGCGCGGGCGCCGTGGGGCAGGTGTACGCGAAGCACCTCGCGCAGGGCGGCGCGGCGGTCACGCTCTACGTGCGCGAGCGCCACCGGGAAGAGGCCGAGCGCGGCTTCGACCTCGTGCGCGTGCGCGGGCTCGGGCGCGCGCCGGGCCCCAGGCGCCGCGAGCACCTCCGCCTCGAGGGGTGCGACGTGGTGACCTCGGCCGAAGAGGCCGCCGCGCGACGCTTCGACCAGGTCTACCTCACCGTGTCGTCCGCAGGGCTGAGCGGCCCGTGGCTCGCCGCCCTCGTGGCCGCCATCGGCGACGCGACCGTCGTGGGGCTCACGCCCAGCCCGGACGATCGCGCGCTCCTCTTCGCCGCCGGCGTGCAGCCCGAGCACCTCGTGGACGGGCTCATCTCGCTCGTGAGCTACCACAGCCCCCTCGACGGCGAGCCCGCGGACACTCCGGCGGGCACCACCTACTGGTTCCCGCCCGCCTCCCCGTGCCTGCTCTCCGGCTCGGCGCGCGTCGACGACGTCGTGGCCGCGCTCGAGCGCGGCGGGATGCCCGCGCGCCGGCACCCCGACGTGCCCCGCATGTCCGCCTTCCCGAACGCCGCCTTCATGGTCTACCTCACGGCGCTCGAGGCCGCGGGGTGGTCGCTCTCCGCGCTGCTCCGGGGCGAGGCGCTCGCCCGCGCCGTGCGCGGGGCGCGCGAGGGCCTCGCGGTGGCCGCGCTGTCCGCCGGGGAGGCCCCGCTGGCGCTCTCCCTCCTCGTCACGCGGGGCTGGCTCCTGCGCGTGGGGCTCTGGTTCGCGACGCGCGCGGCGCCCTTCCCGATCGAGACCTACCTGCGGGCGCACTTCACCAAGGTGGGCGCGCAGACGCGGCTCATCCTCGACTCGCTCATCGCGCGCGGCGCCGCCGCGGGCCTGTCCGTGGGCACCCTGCGCGCGCTCCGCGCCAACGTGACCCGGTGAGCGCGGCGCGCGCGCGCTCGGGGATCGATCGTCGCGTGTAAGATGCAGTGAGCGACCTCGCGCGCCCGCCGCGACGCGGGGCCGGGTGGGGACTCAGGAGAGCTGGTCGAGCAGCTCGCGCGCGGTCTCGAGGCTGGGGTCCTCGTCGAGGGCGCGCTTCAGGAAGCCCACGGCGCGTCGCGCGTCGCCCTGGGCCTGGGCGATCTCGCCGAGGTGCTGGTAGGCGAGCGAGCGGGGGAGGGGCGCGGCCGTCTTCAGCATGGTCACGGCGCGGAGGGCGCGCGTGGCGGTGTCCCACTCGCCGAGCTCCATGGCCAGGTACGCGAGCTCGGAGGCCACGTGCCCGCTCTGCGGATCGATGTCGAGCGCCGTGGTGAGGTGCTGGAGCTCGGCGCCGCGGTCGTCGGTGGCCTGCGCGACCCGGGCGAGGCGATGGTAGAGCGTGGAGAGCTCGCGGCTCCGGCGCCCCTTGTGCGCGCTCACGGCGGCGGTGAGCACGTCGCTCGCCTCCGCGTACCGACCGTCGGCCGTGTACGCGTCGGCGAGCAAGGCGACGCAGTCGAGGTCGTTCGGGCGGAGTGAGCGCGCCTCCTCGAGCGGCTCGATGGCGGCCTGCGTGTCTTGGCCGTGCTGGATGAGCAGCGAGCCGGCGCGGATGAGGTGCGAGAAGCGGCCCGCGACGTCCATCGCGGCGCGCGCGTCCTCGAGGTAGAGCTCGGCCAGCTCTCGGAGGGCGAGGGTCTCGTTGTAGATGCGCTCGAGCACGTCGCGCAGCGCCTGGTTCTGCGGCTCGGCGACGCGCGCGCGCTCGACGCCGCCGCGCGCGTCGGAGAGGCGCCCCGCCCGCTCGCACGCGTTCGCGAGGCGCAGGGCCACGTCGACGATGCCGTCCTTCTCCTCGAGCGCGACGAGGCGGCGGTACGAGGCGCTGGCCGCGTCCCAGCGCTCGAGCTGCTCTTCGAGGCGGGCGAGCGCGCGGATGGTCTCGCGGTCTCGACCGTCGGCCTTGAGCAGCTCGGTGAGGATGGCGCGGGCCTCGTCGGTCTGCCCCGACTCGTGCCGGAGCTCGGCGAGGCGCAGGCGGCTCTTGCGGAAGCCCCGCGTGTCGCCCGCGTTGCTCGCCTTCGTCGCGACCCGCCCGAGGTGCGCGCACAGCGGCTCCAGCACCATCCGGTCGCCCGCGAGGAGCGCGTCCTCCCAGTCGTCCGTCGCCTCCTCGTCGCGCCCGAGCTGCGCGCTCAGCGCCGCGCGCTCGGAGAGCAAGCTCGCCCGCTCGGGGCTCTCCTCGGGGAGCTCCGCGAGCGCGCGGCCCAGCTCGTCGGCTGCCGCCTCGAGCTCCCCGGAGGCCATGAGGAGGAACGTGAGCTCGCGAAGCACGTTGAGGTCGTCGGGCATGGCCACCCGGGCGAGCCGCATCACCCGCGCGCCCTCGCCGTTCTGCCCGAGCTCGTCGCGGTACACCGCGGCGGCGAGCCGCAGCGTCGCGACCTTCCGCTCCGCGCTCGAGAGCGCGTTGGCCTCGAGCTCGTACATCGCCGCGAGCTCCGCCCAGGCCCCCTCCTCCCGGTAGCACCCCTCGAGCTCGGCCCGGAGGCGCGCGCTCTGCGGGTAGGCGGCGAACCCGCGCTCGAACGCGGCGCGCGCACGCGCCGGCTCCTCCTGCGCCCGGAACAGCGCCCCGAGCTCGAGCGCCAGCTCCTCGGCGTCCGCGCCCGCTGTGATCGCGAGCAGGCGCTCGAGGGCGTCCGCTCGCTCGTGCGGATCGCCGCACTCGCCCGAGAGCCGCGCGAGGCGCGCGAGCGCGTCCGCGTCCTCGCCCTTCACGTCGAGCATGCGCCGGTAGACGTCGCGCGCCTCCTCGGGCGCCCGGGTCTCCAACAGCGCGCCGAGCCGGCGCGAGAGCGAGACCACCGACGGAGTGTCGCTGCGGTCGAGGGCGGCGTAGAGCTGGCTCGAGAGCAGCTCGACGAGCTCCTCTTCGCGGCCGTTGCGCTCGAGGATGCTCCCGAGCAGGATGGCCGCGTCGGCCTGGCTCGGATCCTCGTCGAGGATCTCCTTGAGCTGCGAGGCGGCGTCGTCGCCGAGGCCGAGCTTGTCGATGCCGAGCTCGACGCGGCGCAGCCGTAGCCGCGACCGCTCGGCCGGATCATCAACGACATCCGCTATTTGGCCGAGGAGGTGCGCCACCTTCTCGTGCTCGTTCATGCGCTCGTACACGTCGAGCAGCGGCTCCCACGCGGCGCGGTCCTCGGGGTCGTCGAGGCGGAGATCCTCGTAGGTCTGCGCGGCGAGGTGCAGATCGCCGAGCGCGTTGGCGGCGAGATCGGCGACCTCGAAGTAGAGCGCGCGCGCCTCCTCGCCCGAGGCGGTCTCCGCGGCCTCACGCTTCAGCAGGATCGCCTCGCCGAAGTCCTGCTTCTCCGCCCGAAGGGTCGCGAGCTCGACCAAGGCCCACAGGCGATCTTCGGTGGCGTGGCCGTCGCGCTCGAGGAAGCGACGGAGCCAGAACTCGGCGAGGTCGGCGTCGGGCAGCCCCCGCGCGGTCTCGACCGCCTCGCGAAGCGCGAAGGCCTCGGCGAGGCCCGCGGCCCACCGCCGGGTGAGCGCGTCGACGAGGGCGCGCGGGTACCCCTGGCGGCCCACGCGCTCGTAGAGCGCGAGCACGCGCTCCTCGCCGGGGTGGGCCTCCGCCGCGTGGCGGAGGATGGGCTCGGCGCGATCGAGCAGCGGCTCGCGCTCGAGGGCGTCCTCGAGGGCGTCGCACGCGTCGTCGACCGTCACCTTCGATTTGAACTGGAGCTGCGCGAGCCGGTAGAGCGCGTCGCTCGACTCCTTCCCCAGGGCGATGCGCGCCGCGAGCGTGCGCGCCTGGCCGGCCTCGTCGCCCAGCGCCTCGTACATGCGATCGAGCGCCTCGAGCGTCCCGTGGGAGCTCGGATCGAGCTCGTGGGCGCGCTCGTACGCCGCGACCGCGGCGCGCTCGTCGCGCACGCCGGTCTCGTAGACGCGGCCGAGGCGGTGGTGCAGCTCGGCGGCCATCGACGCGGGCTTCTCCGTGACCCGCGCGAGCTCGCGCAGCTCCTCGGCGTAGCGCGACACGAGCCCGAGGCGGGTGGCGAGCTCGAGGCTCTGCTCGTGCGCGAGCTGGGAGCCGGGGCGGATGGCGATCGCCTCGAGCCACGCGTCGAGCGCGGCCTCGGGGTTCTGCAGGTGCTCATCGAGCACCCGCGCGAGCTCGACCGTGCCTTCGAAGTCGCGCTCGTCGCGGGCCTCGGAGCGGTTCTTCGCGAGGCGCTGCGTGAGCGCGCGCACGAGCCCGTGGAAGTTCTCGCGCTCGCGCAGCGAGCGCTCGAGCCTGCGCCCCTCGGCGTCGCTGTCCGCCGCGACCTCGAGCGCGGACTCGAAGAGCTCCGCCGCGCGGTCGTGTTGCTCCTGGCGCTGCGCGATCTCTGCGAGCTCCACGAGCACCTCGCTGCGCGAGATCCCCGCGGCGCCTTGGAGCCCGTCGTGGCGCCGCAGCACGGTGAGCAGCGCGCGGTACGAGCGCTCCGCGCGATCGAGCTGGCCATCGTCACGCGAGAGCTCGGCGAGCGTGCGCAAGATCTCGGGGTTCGCCGGGTCGATCCGGGTCGCGGCGTCGAGCTCCACGAGCGCGCGCGGGCGATCGCCCACGACGAGGTCGAGCCGCGCGAGGTGGTAGTGCACCGGCGCGCGCTCCTTCGGCCGGCGCCCCGCGAAGTCGTCGATGATGGCGCGGAGCATGACGCGCGCCTCGTCGATGCGGCCGCTGAGCCCCAGCGCGTCCGAGAGCGCGAGCCGCACCGAGCGCTCCTCGGGGGCGAGATCGCGGGCCATCTCCAGGAGCGGGATCGCGCGCTCGGGCTCGCGCACCTCGGTGCAGTAGAGCTCGGCGGCCTCGCGCAGGCGCGAGAGCCTCGTCGCCTTGTCGGGCGCGTACTGCGCGCCTGCGGTGAGGGTGCGCGCGAGGCTGGCGAAGTCGTCGCGCTCCCGGTAGGTCGCGAGCAGGCGAGCGCGCAGGGGCTCCGCCTCGGGTGTGCGCGCGACCTCCTCTTCGAGCCGCTCGATCGCGAGGACCAGCCGATCGGCCTTGATGAGCGCCGAGACCATGCGGAGCGCGACGTCCACGCGCTCCTTGCCACGGCTCACCTGGCGGAGCTGGTCGAGGTACTCCGCGGCGTCGCCGTGCTCCGCGGCGTCCGTCGCGAGCGTCGCGAGGGCGGCCAGCGCGGTCGGGCGGGGCTCGAGCGCCACGACCCGCCGGTAGTGCTGGGCTGCGAGGGCGGGCTGGGCGAGGCGCGCCGCGGCGACCTCCGCCGCGCGCTCGAACCACTCGGCGGCCTCCGCGCGGTCCACGTCGGCCTCGGCGCGCTCTGCCTGCGAGGCGTAGAGGGACGCGAGCTCCGCGAAGCTGCGCTCGCGCTCGAGGAGCGTCACGAGCTCGGTGACGGTCTCGGTGTGGCGCGGCGACTCTGCGAGGTTCTCGCGGAGCGTGGCCATCGCCTGCGCGGGGTCTCCGAGCTGCGCCTCGATCCGCGCGGTCTCGATGCGGAGCACGAGCCGCGCGCTGCGGCCCTCGCACACCTCCACGCGCCGCCGCGCGAGCGCGAGCAGCTCACGCTGCCGCCCCTCGCGCGCGAGGAGGCTCGAGAGCGCGCGGACGGCCTGCTCGTCGCTCGGATCCTCCTCGAAGAGCCGCTCGTAGAGGGTGATCGCGCGGGCCGAGGAGTCGAGCTCGCCAGCGAAGAGCCCGGCCGCTTCGAAGCGCAGCGCGCGCGACTCTCCGCGAGGGAACGGGAGGAGCGAGGTCTCGAGGAGCAGCTCGGTCACGCGCTCGAGGTCGCCCTCCGCCTTGTGGATGTCCACGAGCTCCCTGACGCCCTGTCGGATGTACCCGGCCGGCTCCGCGGGCATCCCCGAGGACACGGCCGTGTCGGCGTCCTCACCGACCCAGCGGTCGGTCGCGAGCTTCACGAGCCGCGCGAGGATGGACTTGGCGAGCGCGCGATCGGCCACGTGGTCGCGGGCCGTGTCGGCCGCCTCCCGGAGCAGGTCGAGATCGCCGCCCGTGGTGTGGGAGAGTCGCAAGAGGCTGTCGATGAGCGGCCGCCCCCGCGAGCGCCGCTGGAGCTGGGCGAGCTCGGCGAGGAGCTCCGGCACGTCGCGGCCGTGCGCGAGCGCACGGAGGAACGCGGCCTCTGCGCCGTCGGGGTCGCCCCTCCGATCGCGGTGCCAGCGCGCGAGCTGGGTCTCGAGGGCCCGCGCGAGGTCGGAGGGCTCGCCGCGATCCGAGACGACCGCGGCGAGCGCGAACGTCGCCGCGTCCCAGGCGCTGGCGGCGGTCGCGGCGTCCTCGAAGGCCGCGAGGAGCTCGGGCGGGAGGGCGCCTGTGGCGAAGGCGGACTCGACGAGGGCTCGCGCGGCCGCGTCCCAACGCATGACGCGCCCCGCGTTGCGGATGGTCGCGCGCGCGGCCTCGAGGTTCCCCGGGTCGTCGGCCGCGACACGCGCGAACGCCACGAGCGCCGCGCGTGGGTCCTCGAGCCGCGTCTCGAGGACCTCGCCCATGCGCGTGCGCAGGCCGGGCAGCCACGGGGGCTCGGCCTCGATGCTCTCCTTCGCCTCGATCGCCTCGCGCTGCGCGTCGGCCACCGAGCGCCACTGCCGCGTCAGCTCGGCGAGGCGGAAGAGCTCGGTCGCGGTGTCCACGCGACCCGGGTCGAGGAGGAACGCGCGGCGGATGAGCGAGAACGCCGCCTCTCGATCGTCGCCGCGTCGCTCGGAGAGCTGCGCGGCCTCGTGGAACACCGCGATGCGCGCCGGGCCGTCCTTCGCGGTGGCGATGCGGTGCTCGGTCAGCTCCAGCGTGCTCCGCCACTCGTCGGTCGCGGTGAACGCGAAGAGCAGGACGCGCACGGCCTCGGCGCGTACCTCGGGGCGGCGCAGCAGGGCCCGCAGCCCGGCGCGCGCGCCCTCGCTGCGCGGGTCCTTCTGGAGGGCCGCCTCGTAGCTGGCGATGGCCGTGGGCCCGGTCTCCAGGTACTCCCGCGCCACGTCGCCGAGCTCGCAGAGGAACGACGCCTGCACGTCGGGCGCGGCCGGGCGGTGCGCGGCGCGCTCCAGGAGCGCGGCCAGCTTCTCCCACTGGCGGGAGGCGCGGTAGAGGGAGAGCCGCGCGCGGATGTTCTCGTCGGACTCGCCGAACTCTTGCTCCTCGGCGTCCCACGCGCGGATGGCCTCCTCGACCTCGCCGAGGGTCTCGCCCAGGAGGTTCGCGATGCGCACGTAGTCGGCGCGCCGCGCGGCGGTCGATCGCGTGGGCAGGCGGCAGCGCACGCCGAGCACGGCCGCCAGCTCCTTGCTCTGCCCGGTCCGGTCGAAGAGGCCGACGAGGCCGTCCAGCGCGGCCACGTCGCTCGGCGCGAGCTCGAGGCACGCCTCCCAGGCCCAGGTCGCGCGCTCGAGCTCCTGGGCGTCGGTGGCGAGCCGCGCGGCCTTCGCGAACACTGCGTAGCGGACCTCGGGCTCGGGCTCGAGGGTGGCCTGCCGCTCGAGCACGTCGAGGTGCTCGAGGCTGCGGTGCGCGGCGGCGAGGAGCGGCTCGGTCGCTCGGCACGCGGCGAGCAGCACCTCGTCGGAGGCCTGCGGGCTCGCGAGGACCCGCGCGAAGAGGTCGATCGCGTGGTCGGGGTCCTGCAGGCGCTCGGTCACGACGAGGCCCGCGTGCAGGGTCAGCTCGACGCGGAGCGCCTCGTCGTCGCAGCGCTCGGCGACCTCCACGAGCACCTCCACGAGCCGCGGGAAGTCGTTCACGCGGCTGGCGAGCTGTTCGAGGTGATCGCGGTGGCCTTTCACCGTGGGCTCGAGCAGCACGAGCTGCACCACGTGGTCGAGCGCGTCCCGCGGGTCGCCCAGCGTCTCGTGGAGCACGGCGATCTGCTCGTGGCGCCGCGCGCGCTCCTTGGCTCCCTTCACGGCCTCGAGCTCGACCTCGAGGATGCGCACGAGGTCGCCTTCTTGCTGCGTCGCGGCGTAGCGCTCCTTCAAGATCGCTGCGGCCCGCTGGCGAGCCTGGGCGCGCTTGCCGGATGGCCGCGTCGCCTTGGCGTCGTCGCGGCCAGCGTCGGCGCCCGCGCTCGTGGACGCGAGGATGCGCTCGAGGATCGCCTCGACGTCCTTCCGCGGCCCCAGCTCCGGCTCCCGCGCCACGAGGTCCTCCACGATCGCGAGCGCGGCTGTGACGTCCTTCAGCTCGTCGACCCAGATGTGGGCGATGCGCGCGCGCACGTCCTGCCCCTCGCGCTCCGGGAGGTTTGGGATCTGGCTCGTGTACAGGGCGATGAGCTCGCGGAAGCGACCGGTGCGCTCGTAGAGGCGCTCGAGGGCGGCGTCGACCCGGGCGACGCTCGGCGTGAGCGCGCGCAGCTGCTCCAGATAGTCAATGGCCTTGACTGGATCGCTCGCGAAGTCCTTCGCGACCTGCGCGGCCTCCTCGAGCAGCTCGACGCGCGTGTCGGGGGGCGCCGCCACGATCGCGCGGTCGAAGAGCCCGAACAGATCCGTCCAGCGCTCCTCGGCGTCGAACAAGAGCTTCAGCCGATCGAAGGCCCACGGCTCGTTCGGGTCGGTCTCCAGGATGCGCTCGAGCACGCGCGCGCTGCGGTTCGAGTCGTCGAACCACTCCTCGAAGAACGACACCGCGCGCTTGCCGAGCTCGACGGCGTCTTCGCGCGAGAGCGACCCGTCGAGCGCGGTCTCGTAGAGCTCGGCGACGGGCGACGGCGTCTCGAGATCGCGGCAGAGCGACTCGGCGCGGTCCCACAGCGCAGCGCTCGTCGGCACCCGGGAGGCGGCGTGCAGCACCGCCTCGAGCGCCTCGGAGCGGTGGCCGCGGCTGGTCTGCAGGTCGACCATCTCCTCGTACCAGCGGAAGAGCGCGTCGGGGGTCTCGCCCGCCTCCTCGGCGCTCGCGATGAGGTCGCTCAGGATAGCCACCTTCGCGTCGAGGTCGTCGGCGAGCTCGAGCGCCCGATCGAAGGTCTCCACCGCGCGTGTGCGCACGGCCGGCGCGCGCAAGAGCCGCGCGCCGAGGGCGAGCGCGCGCGGATCGTGCGGGGCCGACTCGAGCACCGCGGCCACGCTGGCGAGGGCCTCGGAGAGCCGGGTCGTGCGCGACACGAGGATCTCGGCGATGTCGAGGTCGAGCAGGTTCCGCGCCTCGCCGTTCGAGCGATCGCGCCGCGCCAGGAGCGCCGCGACCGTGCCCTCGACGTCGCCCGCGGCGAGCGAGAGGCGCGCCACGCCGTCGAGCGCGTCGGTCTGCTCCGGGTCGAGCTCGACCACCCTCCGGTAGAGCAAGAGCGCCCGTTCCGCGTCACCCAGCACGCGCTCCTCGGCCTCGGCCCACCTCGAGAGCAGCGTCGCGCGCTCCGAGTCGTCAGCGCGCTCGACGCGGAAGTTCCACACCCAGCGTAGGTCGCTGTGCCGCGAGTTGGCGCCGTCGGTCGACCCGTCCGCCAGCGTGAGCGGCGCCGAGTCCGAGAGGGCGAGCTCCTCGAGCTCGGTGAGCGCGCTGGTCGTCCTGGCGTGGCCGAGCACGTTCCCGCGGAGGACGCTGCGGTACGCGAGCGCGGCCTCCTCGTAGCGGTCCGGGTCGCGGCCGAGCAAGCGCGCCTTCGCGAGCACGAGGTCGGCGTGAAGCGCCTTGTCGCGGCCGTCGGCGTTGGCCGTGAGCTTGGCGTCGAGCGCCTGGCAGAACAGATCCGTGTCGCCGGTGCGAGCGGCCAGGTCGCCGAACACGGTGAGGACCGCGCGGTCCTCCGGCGCCACGTCGAAGGCGGCCGCGGCGGTCGCGAGGGCGCCGCGGTCGTCGCCGAGGGACTGCGACAGCACCTTGATCTTCTTCAGCATCAAGGCGACCCGCGCGCGCGGATCGTCCTCCGACGCGAGGAGGACGTCGAGGAGGGCCGGCAGCCTCTCGAACGTGCCGCGCTCCTCGGCCAGGCTCACGAGCTCGGTCGCCGCGCCCACGTCGAAGGGCGCCAGCCGCAGGAGCGTCTCGTAGAGCCGCGCGGCGACGTCCTGCTCTCCGAGCGCGAGCGCGAGGTCGGCGGCGGCGCGGAAGCGCTCCTTCGCCCGGTCGGGGTCGTCCTTGCCCTCGAGGGCGAGCGTGCCGAGGCGCTCGAGCAGGTCCACGTGCTCGCGCACGTCGGGGGTCTCGCGCAGGCGCCGCTCGAGGACCGCCTCGGCGAGCTCCGCGTCCTTCAGCGTCGTCGCGACGCGCTCGACCACCGTGAGCTCGACGCCCGCGAGGGCCGCGTCCCCGAGCAACACGGCGAGGTGGTGCCGCGCGCGGTCGGGTTGACCGTGGGCCGCGGCGACGTCCGCGAGCTGCGCGCGCAGCCTGCGCGACTCCTCCTGGGAGACGGTCTCGAGGCTGCCCTCGAGCACGTCGCACAGCTCCGCGTACCGCTCGGTCTCCGCGAAGAGGGCCGCGAGCGCGGCGAACGCCTCGCGATCGTGCCGGTCGTCGGCCAGGGCGCGCTGGTAGGCGTCGATCGCCGCGTGCGGGTTCAGGAGCTCGTAGCGCTCGATGGAGCCGATGCCGTGGAGGAGCTGGCGGCGCCGTTCACGCTCGGGGCCCTGCTCGAGCGCCGAGCGGTACAGGGCGACACGCTCCTCCGCGTTCCCCTGCTCCTTCAGCAGCTCGTCGACGCGCGACATGAGGTCTTCGGACGAAGGATCGAACGCGAGGGCGCGCCGATACACGCCGAGCGCGCTCGCCACGTCGCCCGCGAGCGAGAGCGCGTCACCCGCGCGTCGCGCGAGCGCGAGGAGGCCGGGCGAGTCGACCTCGAGGTCGCCGAGGGCCGCGGAGAACAGCGCGGAGCGGCGCTTCGCGTCGAGCCCGAGGGAGAGGCGCTCCGCGCGCTCGAGCCACGGCAGCACCTGGTCGCGGCCGTGGGCGGCCTCGCGGAGGCCGAGGGCCGCGAGCTCCACCGCGCGCTCCGGCATGGTCTCCTCGGCCACGCGCGAGGCCTCGAGCAGCGCGGCGAGGCGCGCGGGCAGGCCGTCGGCCTCCTCGACGCGCACCTCGAGGACACGCAAGAGGCCCGCGGTGTTCCGCTCGGCGCGGTACACCGGCTCGAGCACCTCCGCGGCGCGCGCCCGTAGCGGCTTGTTCGAAAGCAGCTTCTCGAGGGTGCCGCGCGTCGTGGGCTCCTGCGGGTCGAACTCGAGCACGCGCGAGAAGATGTCGAAGGCCTCGACCTCGTCGGCGAGGCGCGTGAGGTGCACGTGGCCGAGGCGCGCGAGGATCGCGGCGCGCTCCGCCTCCGGGGCGATGTCCGCGTCGGCCGCGAGCACCTCCGCGAGGGAGGCCCAGTCGCGCTGAGCCTCCAGCAGCGGAATCCATGCAAGATGCACATTTCTCGTCGCGCCGTAGCGCTCGGCGATGCCCCGCCACGCGGCGGCCGCTCGCGCCACGTCGTCGCCCTGCTCCGTCAAGATCTCCGCGGCGCGGAACGCGAGCTGCCGGGCCTCGGCGCGCGACCCTGCCTCCTTCTCGCGCTCGAGCAGCACCTGCGCCAGCTCGGTGTAGTTCTGGCAGCGCTCGTGGAGCACCTCGAGCTCGGCGAGCGCGTGCGCGCGGCTCGGGCCGTCGATGAGGCGCGTGTACGCGACGATCGCGCGCGCGTCGTCGCCCCGGGACGCGGCGAGCTCCGCCAGCTGCTCGTTCGCCGACCGCCGCAGCTCGGGCTCGGGCTCGAGCTCCCCCAGCTTGTCGAGCACGTCGGTCAGCGCGCGCGTGTCGCCCTCGGTCGTGTACACGTCCACGAGCTCGTGGGCGGCGCGCACGATCGCCGTCGGATCGGCCTCGGGCATGCCCAAGATGCTCACGAACGTGGCGCGCGCCCGGCGCAGATCGCCGCCGATGCGGAGGAGCACGCCCGCCTCCGCCGCGATCCTCGAGCGCACGGCGAGCTCCTTCGCCGCCGTCGCCACGCGCGTGAGGCTGCGCGCGGCGTCGAGGGCCGTGCCGAGCGCCACGGCGAGCTCGACGTAGCGCGCCCGCAGATCGTCGTCCGTCGGGTCGATGGCGAGCGCCGCGTCGAACGCCTCGAAGGCCGCCGCGTTCTGCTGGAGGGCGTCCTGCCGCAGCGTCCCGAGGCGCTTCAGGACCCCGAAGCGCTTTGCGCCCCGCGTGTGCTCGAGCTCGATGACGAGGAAGCGCTCCATCTCGACCACGTCGCCCGTCACGAACGCTGCGCGCGAGAGGGCGGCCGCCGCGCGCCCGGCGTTGGCCTTGTTGACGAGGAGGCGCTCCGCGACGCGGCGGGCCTCCTCGTGGAACGGGTCGACCGCGAGCACGAGCTCGGCGTGCGGGAGCGCGCGCTCCGGCTCTTGGAGGTGGTTCGAGTAGAGGTCGATGAGGCGCTGCCGGATCACGGCGGCCTCGTCCTCGGTAGGCTCGGGGGTCGTCGTGAGGGCGCCCTCGAGCAGCTTCGCGACGTCGCGGTGCCGGTTCTGCTTGATGTACCGCCCCTCGAGGGCGATCCGCGCCTCGACGTCGTCGGGCACGAGCTTGAGGAGCATCTGGAGCACCTCGACCCCGCGGTCGTCCTGGGCGCTCAGCGGCTCGTAGAGCGCCGCGGCCCGCCGGAGCAGCGCGATCTTCTCGTTCACGTCGTGGCGGTGGGCGACCGCGAAGAAGCACAGATCCGCGAGCTTCTTGTGCTCTCCGGCCTGGGTGAGCGCGCGGTCGAGCCCCTCGAACGCCGGGACGTAGCCCGGGGAGAGGGCGATGGCGCGCTCGAGGTAGCTGATGGCGCCGAAGTCGTCGCCCAGGGCCTCGAGGAAGAACGCCGACGCGTGCACCAAGAACTCCGCGCCCGTCTGGCTGGAGACGCTCTTCAGGCGCTTGCCCTGCATCACGAGCTCGAACGCGAAGGCCAGCTCCGACACGCGATCATCGCGCAGCGCGGCCGCCGTGAGCGCCTCCCACGAGCCGGGGGGCAGCTCGCCGCGGGTGAGCGCGAGCAGCATGTGGTCGAGCAGCGCCTCCTCGTTGTCGAGGGGGGCCTCGAGGGCTGCCAGGATGTCCGTCGCCATGGGCTGGGTGTGCTCCCTCCCGGGGCTCGCCGTGAGCCCGCGGGCCCCCCAGGTTACCCGCTCCCGCCCCGGCTGGCGCAAAACCGGTCAGCGGTCGCCCACGCCGGCCGTCCGGGTCCCCGTTTTCCTTGACGTTCGGGACCACGCTACCTATACGCCCCCTGGCTCCGCGCCGTCGGCACCTCGCCGCGCGCCGCGCGCCTCCCCGCCATGCCCGCACCCGTCGACCCCGCGCTCGAATCCGAAAAAAGCGAGTCCCGTCGCGAGGTTGCGTCCGCGCCGCTGTCCGACTACGTGGCCCTCGCGAAGCCGCGGATCACCACGATGGTCGTCATCACCACGGCGGGTGGCCTGTGGCTCGCGCACCGCGCCTCGCTCACCGCCGCGGGGGCGAGCGCGCTCACGTGGCCCGTCGTCCTCTGCACGCTGCTCGGCACGGCGCTCATCGTCGCCGGCGCCAACGCGCTCAACATGTACATCGAGCGTGACTTCGACCGAAAGATGGAGCGCACGAAGAACCGGCCGCTGCCCACGGGGCGCATGGCGCCGCGGGCCGCGCTCTGGTTCGGGGTCGTCGCGTCTTCGCTCTCGGTGCCGCTCCTCGCCATCGGCGTCAACGCGCTCACGGCGCTCCTCGCGGTGCTCGCGAACCTGAGCTACGTGCTCGCGTACACGCCGCTGAAGCAGCGCTCGCACCACGCGCTCCTCGTGGGCGCGATCCCCGGCGCCATCCCGCCGCTCCTCGGCTGGACGGCCGTCACCGGCCGCATCGATCCGGCCGGCTTCGTGCTCTTCGCCTTCATGTTCACCTGGCAGGTGCCGCACTCGCTCGCGATCGCCCTCTTCCGCAAGGGCGAGTACGCGCGCGCGGGCCTCGTGGTCATGCCGAACGTCACCGGCGACGACGCCGTGAAGCACGCCATCGCCCGCTGGCTCGTGCCGGTGGTGGCTTCGTCGCTGCTGGTCGTGCCGCTCGGGCTCGTCGGCGGTCCGGTGTACCTCGTCACCGCCTCGCTGCTCGGCGCGCTGTTCTTCGGCGTGGGCGTGCTCGGCCTCGCGCGTCCGGGCGCCGACCGCAAGTGGGCGCGCAGCCTCTTCGGGGTGTCGCTCGTGTACCTCGTCGGGGTCTTCGCCGCGATGGTGCTCTGCGCGTAGCCCGCCGGTGGGGCGAGTGTCCGCGGCCTCGTCGCCGCGCGGCGCTCAGGGCGGGAGGTTGATGCGGGTGGGGGGAACGCCCGCGTCGCTCGGGGACTGCCCAAGCTGGCTCTGGTCGTTCGACCCCCAGCACCACACCGAGCCGTCGCTGTGCACGGCGCAGCTGTGCGTGGCCCCCGGGTACACGGCGACCGCCGAGCGCTCGTGGCCGACATCGAACGACACGGGGGCCGGCTTCGGCCGGTTCAGGCCTTTGGTGCCGTCGACGGCGCCGAACTCGCCGCTGCCCCAGCACGACACCGCGCCGTCGCGGATGCCACACGCGTGGTCGATGCCCACGGCGAGCGTCGTGAAGGGCCCCAGGCTGGGGAGGCTCACCTTCGCGTGAAGGTTGGTGTCGACGTCGTCGGTGAGCACGTAGGGGGTGTTGTTTCCCCAGCCGACCACGCCGCCGTCGCCGGCCCGCGCGAGCGCGAAGCCGTCGCCGCAGTGCACGCGGGTCACCGTGAGCCCGAGGTCCGGCGCGCCGTCGAGCGCGAAGCTCGCGTCGAGGGTGGGGTTGGGGGCGTCGCTCTCCCAGCGCGCGCCGAGCACGCGCCCGGTCGGGGTCAGCCCCAGGAGGTAATTGGCCCCTGTGCAGTGTTCGGCGAAGTTTCCCGTGTAGCGCGCGTTGTCGGCCTTCGCCCCGTGGCACTCGATCACGCCGCTCGTGAGCTTCAGGCAGGTGGTGTACCGTCCGGCGGCCACCGCCGCGACGCCCGACCAGACGAGGGTGGGGTTCACGGCACCGGACGTGGTGCCGAGGCTGCCGCTGACGCCCTCGCCCCAGCCCCACACCTCCCCGTCGCCGTAGAGCACGAGCGCGCGGTCGTCCGCCGCCACGAGCTGCGAGATGCGCCGCGCGGAGGGCGCCAGGGCCTGCGTGGGGGTCGGCTGGGTGCCCGGCGGCGATCCCGGCACCTGGCGCTTCGCGTTGTCGCCCCAGCAGAACACGGCGTTGTCCCGCCTGCGGAGCGCGCAGGTGAACGTGCGGCCCAGAGCCAGCGTGTAGTCGGCCGGCGCGCCGGCGTCGGTCGGGGCGCGCGCGTCGTCCACCTGCGCGTCGTCCGCGTCGCCCGCGTCGCCC
>CAZHGG010000001.1:42183-44168 GCA_964531755.1 uncultured Polyangiaceae bacterium | reverse complement strand
CCGCGAGGAGGCGGCCCTCCGCCACCAGCGAGTCGACGCGCGTGGGCGAGTTGCGGGGCCCCACGGCCTCGAGCTGCTTCTGGTTGTTGGCTCGAGCACTACTTCGCGCCGTTCCTCTCGGCGATGGAGGGAGCGGCATCGCAGCTCGTCATCCACGGATCGCGCGACGTGGTCGACAACGTGCCGGCGTCGATGCCTTGGCCGAAGAACCTGTTCATCCTCGGCACGGTGAACATGGACGAGACGACGCACGCCTTCTCGGACAAGGTGCTGGACCGCGCGTTCTCGTTCGAGCTTTGGGACGTCAATCTTGCCGCGTGGGAGAAGAGCGCGGCCGTGAATGAACGCAACGTCCCCGTCCTCGACAACATCATGCCGGCGCTCACCGCGGTCCACGAGGCGTTGCGCCCGGCGCGCCGTCACTTCGGCTACCGCACGTGCGACGAGATCCTCGGCTTCTGCTCGGCCGTTCCTGCGGCGGTCCGCGCGCAAGCGCTGGACGCGGCGGTCCTCGCCAAGGTTCTGCCTAAGCTCCGGGGCGACGACTCGGGCGCACTTCCCAAGGCGCTGGAGGACGCAGAGAAGGTCTGCGCGGATCACGGCCTCACGCGCTCCAAGGCGAAGCTGGTCGCCATGCGCGAATCCCTCAAGAGCCTCGGTGTCGTTCGGTTCGCGTCGTGAAGCTCTCGGCTCGTGCAAGGGGCGGGGGCGCCGTCGTCCGCGGGCTCGACGGTGCCTGGCACATGGCAGAGGGCGACGAGATCACGATCGAGGCCGAGTCGGAATTTCCTGCGTGTGCGCGGCTGTCGGGTGCCGTGCTCGCGACCGAGGGGACGAGGCGGCAGGCCGCGCGGATGGTCACGAGGTGGGTCGTGCCGCTTCACACGTGGGCGGGGCGGGCCGAGCTCGAGGTCGACGACGGCGAGACGACCGCCGTCGCGCAGCTCGACGTGGCGCCCCACCCGGGCAAGCTCGGGATCGAGGCGTTCCGCGAGATGCTCGAGGAGCTGACCCGGGTGGCCCAGGATCTGCCATGGGGGCTTTCGCCGGGCACGCTGGCCGGCGAGCGCGCGGAGGACTCGCCTTCGGTCGCCCATCCCGCTGTGCTCGAGGCGGAGCTGCCCGTTCTGTTCGCGGCGCTTCGTCAGCTGCGCGCCGAGCCCCTTCAGCGCACTCTGCGATCGCGCGAAGTCGCGCCTCTGCGTGGCGCCCGGCATGTCGACGCGCGCTCGTTGCGCTGGCTCGCATCCCACCCGGCGCCTCTGCTCGCGGTGACCGCGCCCACCCTGTGGGGAGGGCCCGAGGACGCGGTATTCGTGGAGCAAAGACGTACGGAGCGGACGCTGCGGCATCCGGCGACCGCGCACATCCGGTTCCTCGTCGATCGGCTCGTGCGTCGGCTCCAGGCGAGCGAGACGCTCCTCGCAGGCTTGGGGTCGGAGGCGCATGAGGACGGGCAGCACGCCAGGTGGCTCGCAGCCCGCGTGCGCCGCGCCCGCCTCGCTGTCGAGGCCGAGCGCGCGCTGTCGCCGCTCTGTCTCGTCGAGGGCGTCCCGGCGTCGGAGGGGGCCGCCCAGGCGATCCTCGACCATCCCGTGTACGCACGCGTTCAGCGTGTCGCACGCCGCCTGCTCGACCCTGGCGCGAGCGTCTCGCCCGCGGGAGCGCTGCGCGCGCCGGCTCGACGGACCCACGAGCTGTACGAGCTCCTCGTGCTCTACCGACTCGTCGCCGCGCTAGGGCGCGAGCTCGGACCGGAGTGGAAGTGGACGGCTGCGGACGTCGTTCGCCGACGGGCGCTGGATGTACTGCCCGACGGTTCGGCGTTCGTCGCCTCCCATGTGGATGGTCGACGCATCGAGGTCTGTCACCAGCTTCGATTCGGCGCGTTCAGTCCGGAGGTTGAGCAGCATGCGTTGCACTCAATCTCGGGCGAGCGACGCCCAGATGCGGTGATCGGCCTCTTCGAGGGAGACAGCCTCGTT
>CAZHGG010000001.1:4445-42173 GCA_964531755.1 uncultured Polyangiaceae bacterium | reverse complement strand
CACGAAGGACTCGCTGACGTGCACGTCTATCAGGACGCGCTCCGCTGGCGCGGGCTCCGCGCGGCCGGCTCGTTCATCGCGGTTCCTGCCTGTCAGGAGGACGCGAGCGTCTATGCGACGCGCAGCTACCTCGAGGCGCATCGCTTCGGCGCTCTCGTCACGTCCAGCGCCAGCTGCTTCGCACCCGCGTTCGGCTTCCTATGGGAGCGGTAGGAGTCCGTTGCTTACGGAACGCCTCGAGTCGACCAATCAGGTTCAGCCGGCCCGAAGTCCGGATTCCGCGGCAGAACGCCCACGCGCGACAGTTCACCGAGGGTGCCTCTTCTTCCGCCATAGCGCCGAGGCCTTCCCGAGCGGAAGACGGCAGGCGACGCAGGGTGGGACTAGGCGACGGCCTTCGCGAGGAGATCCGCGCCGTAGAGGTCGAGGAGCTTTCCGGTGCGGGCAGTCATGAGGCCGACGCTGCGGCCGAGATCGACCCATCGTGTGTAGAGCGCACCGATGTCGGCGACCTGGGCCAGCAGTCGGTCGCGCATCCTGGGGGTGCGGCCGGCGCGCTTGGGCTCGAGGAGCTCGCGTCGACGCTCGGGGCCCGACGCGCTGATGCCTGCCGCAGGTGCGCTCGTGCCTCGCGACGATGTTGGCGCCGTCGAGCGGCGCACCTCGTGAGCACTCGCGACGAGGGTGACGGTCGCGCGCCCATAGCGCGGCGGGATCGTCGCGAATGCGTCGAGCCGGCCCTTCACCTCACCCCACTTCCATCGTCGTCCCCGGCGCCTTGTGCAGGTAATACCGGTCGAACGTCCCGAGAAACCGGTCCGCCGTGACGTACCAGAACAGCGGCCCCGCGTTCGCCCCCGGCCGGATCCCGCGTCTTTCCGCGTCCTCCAGGGCCTCCGCCGAGGGTGTGTACCCACGCTCTCGCTCGCGGTAGTCGCGGTTGTGGCCAGCGCTTGGCATGTCGGCGTGGAGCATCTCGTGGAACATGAGGTACTCCAAAACGAAGTACGGGATATCCGGCGAGTCGAGGACGCAGTTGAGCGTGATGCTCCTGTCCGAGTAGCGACAGAAGCCCCAGAGTCGCGTGGTGGGCCGCTCCGACCAACGCATCTCGGACACGGGAGGCGGCCCGCCCGGAAAGTGCTTCTTGATGCTGAGCACGCTGCGACGGAGGCCGACCAGCGAATAGCCTTGTTCTCCCTTGCCCCACGCGCGCGGCGCAGACTGCGGGACGATTCTCTCGATCTCCGGCGCCAGCTTCGCGGGGGGCGGCGCGGTGAGCTCGAGCATCTCGGCCGACACGTCCTCGAGGAAAGACCGAAGATCGTCGCGGTACACGCTTCGGCAGGCCTGGTTCGCGTCCCAAACGCCCTGGAGGAACGCGTGCTCCTCGAGTCTCGCTAGCTTCCGCTCCAGGATCTGCCGAGCGAGCGCGTTCGGGTCGAAGGCGCTCTTCTCCTCGAACGTGTAGTGCGTGATGCCGAAGTCGCTCCGCCTCGCGTGGAGGAGGGCCGCCACGTCGGCCCAGCGGGGAAGCGGATCGGGGACGTCCACGAAGAAGCGCTGCACCAGCGCCCTCGCGAAGTCCTCGGTGATCTCCTCCGGGATCCCCTCGCTCGTGGGGAAGGCGGCGAGGAGGGCCTCGAACCCTGCGATCTGGTTGTCGAACACCATGACGTGCCGGGGTTGGAGGTCGTCTTCGAGGACCTCGATCCAGGCGTACCAGCTGTGCGGGAGGCACTGGAACACGCCGACGAGGTGTCCGCGGACGTTGCTCTGGAGGATGCGGTACGCCTCCGTCACGAGCTCCGGAGGAATGACCACGAGCTGGCTGGGCGTGGTGACTTCGGGAAGCTTCTCGGAGTCCTCGGCCTCGCGGAGCACGTACTCGGTGTCGAGCACGTCGAACTGCTCCCACGTGTCACGGAACGTCACGAGGTGAGCAATCTCGTTTCCGCCGGACCTCTTTCCGCGCAGCGCCCTGCCGACCATCTGCGACACGAGGCCAGGCGAGCGCGTGGGACGCGCGATGAACACGGTGCGCGTGTGCGGCGCGTCGAAGCCCTCGGTGAGCATCTCGACGTTCACGAGGACGTCGGGCTTCTTGCGGGTTCGGTAGCTCTCCATGACCACCTGCGCGTCCTTGCGGCTGTAGTCGACATAGTCCGCGTCGATGCCCGCCTTCTGCAGCTCGTGGGCGAGCGTCTGCGCGTGGAGCGTGTCGGCGGCGAACATGATGGTGGGGCCGTATTTGGCCTTTCCCTTCTTGTACTCGTCCACGATGAGCTTGTTGCGGTGCGCGTTCTTCGCGAGCCGGTGGAGCACGTTCGGGCCCATCTCGCCGTAGCGCTCGAGGTGCCGGTAGTCCTCGGGGGTGAAGTCCTTCTCGAGGTTCACTTCGGTCTTCACCGTCGTGAAGGCCGGGTGGGCGAGGATGCCCTGATCGGTGAGCTGGCGACGTGTGACCTGGTAGAGCGGCCGATTGTGCGGCCTCTCGATGTCGAAGAGGGCCGCGAGTCGCTTCGCGTCCTCGTCGTTCGCGCGCACGGGCGTCGCCGTCAGACCGAGGAGCTTGCAGTCCCAGGACTTCAACGAGCGCAGAAGGCGGGCGTAGCTCGGCGCGGGGGCGTGGTGGGCCTCGTCGACGACCACGAACGTACCGCTCGGGGCCTCCTTCACGAACGCCTCGACGAAGCCCAGGTTCGTGTCGAGCACGCCAGTCTGCATCGACGAGAACACCACGTCGTGGTCGGTGCTGATGGTGGTCCACTTCGCGTCGGTCGAGGAGACCGTCGCCAAGTGCAGCGCCGGCTTCGGATAGGCCACGTTTCCAAGGTTGTGGAACGTGCTCATGGCCTGGCGGAGCAAGCTGCGGCGATGCGCGAGCCAGAGCACGCGGCCGCCGTTGCGAATGTGGTGCTCGAGCAGCCAGTGGGCGGCGAGGACCGTCTTCCCGCCGCCGGTGGGCACGACGACGATTCCAGCCTGCTTGCCCTCTTGGAGGTAGTGGGCAGTCATTCGGTCCCACGCGGCGAGCTGGTGATCGCGCGGGTTGACGCCCGTCGTCGCGTTGCGGAGCTTGAGCGACAGGTGAGGCTGCCAGGCAGGCGCGGTGGGAGCCATGGCCATCGCCGAGCTCGCCGCAGAGCGCGGGTGGTGGGGAGGAGACGCGGGGACCAGGGCGCGGGGAGCGCGGGGGAGGGTGAGCATTCCCACACGACGTGCGAGCCGAGGGTTTCTGACGTCCT
Organism: uncultured Polyangiaceae bacterium; assembly: GCA_964531755.1. Classification (GTDB taxonomy): domain Bacteria; phylum Myxococcota_A; class Polyangia; order Polyangiales; family Polyangiaceae; genus JAAFHV01. Next base: position 38,925 of record CAZHGG010000001.1, on the reverse strand, counting down.
GGCTCCGATTCCAGCCGGATCAGTAGATCCAGGTCCTCAGTCGTTCGCGGATTCCGTCGGGCGACAAGTCCGGGCCGAACGCTACCCGCCACACCTGCTCGAGATCGGCGCGGTCGACCGACGTGCGCGCGTCCGAGACGAGCAGCTCGCCCGCAGGAATCGCAGCCACTCGCGCGATGGTGCGAGGGGTCCCGGCGGCGCGCCCGACGGCCAGACAGGCGCGGAGCGCTTCGTCGGCCCGCGCAAGCTCGCCCGCCAGGCGATACGCGCTCGCTAAACCTCGAAGCGCGCCGAGGCGCGGATAGCTCGAGTCTCGACTCTGTGCCCGGCAGACGAGCTCGAAGGCGCCAATGGCGGCCGCTGAGTCGTTGGACTCCGAGAAGATCCGCGCGCGTTCCAGATGCAGGTAGTTCTTCGTCGTCACGTGGAGATCCCAGCGTTCGGGCTTCAAGGCTTCGAGCGCCGCATCCACGATTTGCGCTGCATCCTCGAGCCGTCCCATCCTGCGCAGGCAGGTGGCGAGGTAGCAGCCCGAGCGGGGGGCCTCCGCCGGGCACACCCTCGCATGGTGGTCCATGCCCTTACGCAGAGGGCCTTCCGCTTCCGCGGGAGATCCGGCGTGGAGGATCGCTCGCCCCAACGTGCCATAGGCCTGACCGAGCAGCTCGCGGCGGTCGCTGCCTCCGAGCGCTTCGCATGCGGCGACGGCCTCGGCGGCCAGCGCCCACGCGTGGGCGGGATCGTCCAGGTCGATCGCGCTCGTGGCGCGCGCGATGAGGCGGCAGGCGTGGAGCTCGGGATAGGCGTCGACGTCCAGAGTCGGGGCCTCGCGGAGGAGCGTCGTAGCCCCCTCTGGCTCGCCCGCGTGGACGGCGAAGCGGGCAGCGAAAGCCAGCGCCGCGCCCGCCCGCGCGGGCTCGTGGGGCTCGAGCACCTTCGCGGTCTCCCACGCCTCGAGCGAGAGGCGCTTCCAGTCATCGACACCGTGCGGGTGGCCATTCTCGCTGGCGAAACGCTCGATTCGTTCACGGAAGCTGTCGAGTCGTGCCTCGGGGAGCGAGTCGAACGTGAGCCCACACGGAGACATCGCGTCGACCAGATGGTGCGCGGGCACGATCTCGAGCGGCCCGTGGTAGTCGCGCGTGTCTTGCCCCGCGGCCACGAGCACTCGCTCGACTTCGGGGTGGGCCTGACGAAGCGCCTCGAGCTTCGGCGCGAGGTGCTCGACGGGCGCCAACCTGCCGTCATCCCGTACCTGAGCCGAAGCGGCTACCCGCGAGTCCGGGGCGCGCAACGTGGCCGCCGACAGCGCCGCGATGGCCACGCTGAGCCCCAGCGAGCTCCCCTCGATCTCGAAGTGAGCCAGCGTCGGGGCGTCCATCGTGACGACGGGGGGCACCCGGTGGTCGAGGTGCCGGCCGACCTTCGCCGCGCTGGCGACGAGGCCCCGATAGGCGCGACGGATCTCGGCCTCGAGGCGTCCCTCTTTCCCGCCGGGCTCGAAGGAGGCCCGAAGGCGAAAGACATGGCCCTGCTTGGGGGGCTCGAACAGCAAGAGCCAACTCTCGCCGACACCCAGCGGCTTCGCGAAGATCGCGCCCCCGCCGAGGCCATGCTCCGCAGCCACGCGCCTCAGCTCCTCGCGGAGCGCGTGGGCCATGTCGGGCGCGGCTCGCTCGAGATCGCTCACGAACATCTTCGCTCTCGCGGAGCCCCGCGGGAGGCGCTTCAGCTCGCGGAGTCGAGCCTCGAAGTCACTCCGCTTCATCGGACGGATCGGCGTTTGCGAAGCCAAGCTCCGACGCGAACACGCGGCCGTCGGCGCCGACCACGCGAACCGTCACCGGTCCGGACGGCAGGGCGAGCCTCACTCGCCACACGCCGTCTTCGTCCGCCGCCGTACAAACGCGATCCGCGAGCTCCAAGCGGAGGAGGGGGTCTTCCCCGGGAAACACGACGAGCACCACCTCGCGCGGCGTCAGCTCGACACATGCTTCCGCGTCGAGTGGGGAGAGCGTCCAGAGATGAACGAGCGTCGCCTCGGACGAGACCACCGGGGCCGAGGCCGCGGCCAACCGCACGGCGGGCACGGAGCGGAGGACGAGAGGGTCCCTCTCGCAGCGAATCGGCGCAGCCTTTCGCCACCTTCGAGCGACCCAGGCGACCTCCTCGCGCGCCTCGAGGAGGCCGTCGATGCACTCGGCGAGCTCCTCGGCGAACTGCCCATTGGCCGCTGCCATGCCTTCGACCAGGCGCGAGAGCGCTCCTCGCGTCACGTAGCGCGCGATGTCCTCGTCGGCGAGGCGAACGGTGGCGGCCACGCCGAGGGGCAGGTCGCCCTCGTCGGTGGAAGGCTCCTCGTCGGGCTCTTCGTCGAACGCGTCGGCCCAGGTCGGCCGCATCGCGGCGCGCGCGCCGAGAAGCTCCGTGACCCGGGCGCGCGTAACCACGCGACGAATCCCGTCGTCCGCCGTCGACAGCGCCGCAGAGAGGGCGACGTATTCGGACCAGCTCTGGGCGACATGCCCCTTCGGTTGGGCGGCCCGACGCACGGCCGCGCGAAGGCTCTCGGCCTCGTCGCGGCGCCGGAGGACGGTGGTCAAGATCGGATCTTCGTCCTCGCCAACGGGCCGCGTGGGCAGGCTCCACGAGGCGGCTTCTTCGGTCATGCTCGCGAGCGCGCCCTTGAGCTCCTCCGGCGCGAGGCCTCCGAGCCACGCGCGCAAAGGGCGCGAGAGCTCGAGCCCGAGGCGCAAGGCATCGCCGACGCGGGCGAGCGGAATTTGCAGCCATTCCGCGTTTTCGACGGCCCGGGAGAGGTCGCGCTCGACCCCGCGAAGGGCCGCGTTCGTGTCACGTACGGCGATGCCGTAAAGATCAGATGCCATGTGCCTCCCACCAACGACGCGGCACCACGCAGAGATCTGACAACGCGAGTCCGGGAGACGGTCGCGCCACCTCCCCGACGAAGCTCACGATCTGAGGACCGGTCCTCGTCAGGGCCGCGTTGCGGTACGCCGTCCGCCAACGGAGTCGGTTCGGCTCCTCGAAGTAGAGCTCGGCGCGCACCCCGTCCGCTCGACTGATCCTCGCGATGGGCACGGCGGCGCACGCGCGGTCGAGCCCAATCGTGAGGACGACCAAGCCCGCGAGGCGCTCGGGGGCTCGCCAGAGCCGTTGGATCGCTTCGTGGAAGCTCGCCGGGGCGATCACCACGCCCTGCCCCTCCTCGAGCGCGCCGAGCAGCTCTTCGGTCACCGAAGCATACCGGCTTCCCACACCATCGTCGGCGTCGAGGAGCTTCTCGCAGCGCGAGACGATCGGCACGACGCACTTTCGACACGCGAGGCGATCGGGTTCCGAGCCGGACTTTTTGCCCCGAAGCTCGGGGACCTCGCACCGAAGCTTCTCCTCACGCAGACTCGCGATGCCACGGAGCACTTCGTCGCGCTGGGCCTGGGTGACGACGGGGGGGCTCAGGCGGTCCCACCCTTCGAGGTTCCACGGATCGCGGCCCGAGTTGCGCGCGATGGCGTTCACGCCGAGGGGGTGCTTGACCACATGCTCGAGCCACGCCGCGCGGTCGATCGCGCGCGCGGGGCAGACGAGCCCGCCGGCAAGTCGCATGTCTCGGCTGGGGAGCTTCACGGGCCACCCTCCCGGAAGCGCTTTCGCGCGCGGCTCACGATCTGATCCACGTTCGCGCGCGTGGTCCGGAGGTCGCGAGCGATGGTCTCGCGGTCTTCGCCGAGCGCGGCCGCCGCCACGATCAGGCGCTCGCGATCGGGGAGGGCGTCGAACGCAGCCTGAGCGTCGAGCACGAACGCGCGCCGCGCCTCCACGGCGTGTGCGTGCTCGGTCGCGACCTCGACGGGCGGAGTCTCGACGACCGGCGCGTCCCCGCGGCGCTTCCAGGAGATGGCGCGCCGCTTGAGCGCCGTATAGAAGAGGGCGCGGGGCGTATCGGCCCGGAGGATGGTGTCGGCGTCGGCGAGGACGTCGTGGATGAGATCGTGGATCCGCTCGTCGCCCAGGCTCGCCCGAAACGACGCCAGGAACTTCGCCCCATCGCGAACGGCGAGCACGTAAAATTCCGGGAAGCGTGGGCTTCGCGTGCGATCGGTCTCGCCCAAGCTCCCGACCAGCTCGTTCCACTCGTCGCGCGTCCCCACGGGGCGAAGGTACCACAGCGCACACACCGGCTGCGGGGATCCGGTGCGAACCGACTCGAGCCTTGTTCCCATCGCCAAGGAGGGCGTAGGCTCCTCGCCCGATGACGCCCATTTCCGACGAGACCCTCGACGCGATCCTCGCGCTCCAGCTCACGGTCGCGTGGGCTGGTGAGGGCCGGTGCACGCCGCGCCGCCTCGGCTGGTGGGATACCGACCTCATCGACGAGGCGGGAGGCGGAGATTTCTTGGCGCGGCTCCTGCCCCAGACGCACGCGTGGGCTTCACTCGAGGCAGTCCGTGAGGCCGCTCGGCGTACCGACGCGAAGGCGCGCGGCAGGATGGCCGATCCCGACAAGATGCGCTCTTTGTACTTTCTGGGCTTCGAAGCAGACGAGCAGCTCGCCGATCGCCTCGCGGCCCACAAGCGCTCGGGCCGTCCACCGGAGAAGGCCCTCTCGCTTCCGGTCCGTCTTGACGCCGATTTCTCGCCTGCTGTGCGCAAGAAGCTCGTCGCGGCCCTCGCGGGGCAGGCAAACTCCCCGGCCTTCACCACGGTGCCCAACGGGCGGCAGCTCACTCGCGGTCTCGGCGCGCGCCCCGAAGCCCTCGACGTCCAGGTGAAGAATTTGGCCGCCGCGCTGGTGCCACTCGCTGAACACTACCCCTTGCCCTACTTCAAGCTGGAGGAGTGATCGCTTGAAGAGGGTGGGGGCCGCTGCATTGAACAAGGACCGCGAAGGCGCCGGACACGCCGAGCGTCCGTCCGAGGCTACCGCCGTCCACACGCGCATCCTGCGGCTCGCCCTCGGGATCGAGGAATCTCGGAGGTACTGGGAGCACGTCGATCCCTCGATCCCCTCGGCGGACCGCGCCCTCGTGGCGTTCGAGGAGCGGTGGTTCGGCAGCAAGAGCCTCGAGCGTGTCCGGTTTCTGCTCCAGAGCTTCGCCGTACGCTACGATCCGTTCCCCGAAGCGCTCGAGGTCCTTCGCCGGTGGCGTGGGATGGACATGCCCACGAGGCAGGCCATCTGCCACTGGCACTTGCAGCTCTCGGACCCGCTCTATCGCCGATTCACCGGGGAGCTGCTCCTCGAGCGGCGCCTCGTCGATCTCGCTTCGCGTCCGCTCGACCGCGACACCGTGCTTCGGTGGGTGAAGAACGAATTTCCCGGCCGCTGGTCGGAGGCCACCTGTGTGCAGTTCGCAAGCAAGCTGATGTCCGCCGCGTCCGAGGCGGGGCTCCTCTCCGCGGGGCGTGGGGCACGGCTCCTCCTCGTCCCCAAGGTGCCCGATCTCGCGCTCGGCTACTTGCTTCACCTGCTGCGAGGCCTCCGGTTCTCGGGCACGCTCACCGAAAATCCCTATCTTGCGTCGGTGGGGCTGACCGAGGGCTTTCTCGACCAGAGGCTCCGCTCGCTCGAAGGCATCACCTTCCGCCGCATGGCCCACCTCACCGAGCTCGACTGGGAGGCCGCAGGCCTCACCGACTGGGCGAAGGCCACCCTATGACCGAGAGCTCTTCATCGCGTGGCCAGCCTGGCGCCCTCCACGAGTCCCTCGAAGCAGCGGTCGCCGCGCTCGAGCGCGATCTGCTCGCCCCCGAGGGGCCGCAGATCAGCACGATGCGGAACTACCGCTTTGCGATCTTGCCGTATCGCCCGAAAGACGAGTTCAAGCTCCGTCAGCTCATACGCCGCCTGACCGACAAGCTCCGCGCCGAAGGCTGGGGCGTGCTCCCCATCTCCCTCCAGAAGCTCCTGTTGGACCGAATTCGAGCCACGGGCCAGGCGAACATCGACGCCCTCACGAGCCGCGAGCGGCGCCTCTACGAGAAAGACCCCGAGCGCGCCCTCGCCCACCTGCGCGACAAGATCGCTCCCCACATCGAAGGGCCCGACGGAATAGCCGGCGACGTCGCCAAGCTCGTCGCGGACTTCTCGGCGAAATACCCCGACAGGGCCGACCGCACGCTCGTCCTCCTCGGGCGGGCCGGCGCGCTCTACCCCTTCTTTCGCTCGTCCGCGCTCCTCAAGCACATCGACGGCAAGACGCGGAACATCCCGGTCGTGCTCCTCTACCCCGGAGAGCGAACGGACGTGACCACGAGCGCGCTCTCGTTCATGTGCGAGCTGCCCGCCGATCGCGACTACCGCCCCCGCATCTATCCATGAGCGCGCTCGTCGTAGGGAACTGCAGACCATGAAGATTCGAGACCTGTTCGTCGCCGACGTGACCCGGGACATCCCGCCGGTCGTCTACTTCCACGAGCAGAGCCCAGCCAAGCTCCAGGCGGAGGTCAGCGAATACATCATCACGGGCGGGTACCCCGAGGGTGATCCGCGCGGCCGGCGCGTGAAGTCGGGTATTCACGAGCAGTTCGTTCACCTGCTCGAAGGCATCTCGCAGGAGCTGACCAAGAAGAGCGGCCCCGAGCTGCCGGCGTCGTGGATCTCGGGCTTCTTCGGCTCTGGAAAGTCGAGCTTCGCCAAGCTGCTCGGGCTCTCGCTCGACGGTGTGGTGCTGCCCGACGGGACGCCTCTCTGGTCGGCGCTGCTCACGCGTGACGACTCCCCGCGACGCCAGGAGCTCGTCCTCGCCTGGGACGCGCTCGCGAAGCGCGTGAATCCCATCGCGGTCGTGTTCGACATCGGCGGCGTGGCCCGCGACAACGAGCACATCCACTCGGCCGTGCTGCGCCTCGTGCAGAGTCGCCTGGGGTATTGCTCCAAGAGCAACCTCGTCGCCGACTACGAGCTGAAGCTCGAGCGCGACGGCGAGTGGGAGGCGTTCGTCCACACGGCCAAGAAGACCCTCGGCAAGGACTGGGCGGTCGCCAAGGAAGAGGAGCAGGCGGACGACCACTTCTCCCACGTGCTCCACGTGATGAAGCCCGACCGCTACCCCGATCCCATGAGCTGGATCGACAGCCGCGCCGGTTCGCGCACCGGGGCAGGCACCGGCGTGCGTGAGGTGGTCGAGGCCATCGACGCCATGATTCACACCCGGGAGGAGAACCGGAGCCTCTTCATCGTCGTCGACGAGGTGAGCCAATACGTTCACCAAGACGAGGGCCGGATGCTCAAGCTCCAGTCGTTCGTCTCCGAGCTCGGGCAGCGCCTCAAGGGGCGGGTGTGGCTCTTCGCGACCGGTCAGCAGAAGCTCGAGGACCAGGCCGAGAACAACAATCTAGGCAAGCTGAAGGACCGCTTCCCCACGCACCTTCGCGTTCACCTCGGGACGACCAACATCCGCGACGTCGTCCACAAGCGTCTCCTCAAGAAGAAACCCGAGCTCGAGGGCACTCTCCGCGATCTTTTCCAGAAGCACCGCGGCGATCTGAAGCTCTACGGGTACCAGTGCGAGGACATCACCGAGGAGGACTTCGTCGAGGTCTATCCGATGCTCCCGGGGCACATCGATCTCCTCATGCAAGTCACGTCGAACCTCCGCACGCGATCGAACCGCATGCAGGGCGACGACCACGCGATCCGCGGCCTCCTTCAGCTCCTTGGCGAGCTCTTTCGAGAGCAGAAGCTGGCGAACGGGGAGGTGGGCGCGCTCGTCACGATCGACGCGATCTTCGAGGTCCAGCACTCGGCGCTGGACGCCGACGTTCAGACCACCCTCTCGCGCATCTTCGCCGATCCGAAGGTTCGCGACGACGCGTTCGCCATCCGCGTGGGAAAAGCCGTGGCCCTGCTCGAGCTCATTCAGGAGCAAGTGCCCACGATGCCCGCGCTCGTGGCGGCGTGCCTCTACTCACGACTCGGCGAAGGCAACCGCGTGCAAGCGGTGACCGAGGCGCTCGAGAAGCTCCGCTCGCAGAGCCTTCTCTCGTACTCCGAGAAGCACGGGTACAAGATCCAGAGCTCGGCGGGGCAGGAGTGGCAACGAGAGCGCGACGATGTCGGCGTCACCCAGGAGCAGATCAGCAAGATTACCCAAGATGCCCTGAAGAACCTCGTGGGCTCGAGCCAGGAGCGGCCACGGTGGAAGGGCCGTACGTTCCCGTGGACGCTCTGGTTCTCCGACGGGCGCCAGGCCCACGACGTGAAGCTCCAGGACGCCCGCGAGGACTCGACGGCCGCGGTCGACTTTCGCTTTCTCGCCAGGAAAGAGGACCGCACCGCCGCGGCGTGGGTCCCGAAGAGCGATCAGGAACTCTACCGCAATCGCCTCGTGTGGGTGGTCGGCGAGTCGGGCGCGATCGAGGACCACGCCAGGCAGCTCGCGCGCTCGGAGAAGCTCATCGAGCGGTACACGTCGCGCCGTGCGTCGCTCTCACGAGAGAAGCAGCGCCTCTTGATCGAGGAAGAGGCTCGCTTCGACGAGCTCTCGGCGCGCGTGCGTGCGGCTGTGGCGGAGTCCTTCCTGGAGGGCACGGCGTATTTTCGCGGTCAGCAGCTCCGCCCGCGCGACGCGGGGAGCGCGTTCAGCACCGCGCTCGGCACCATGGTCACGCGCATCTTGCCCGATCTCTACCCGCACTTCTCCGAGATCGCGGTCTCGCCCGCCGAGCTCGGGCAGCTCCTCGAGAGGGAGCTGACGGGGCCATCCACGAAGTTCATGGACGGGGGGCTTGGGCTCCTCGCGCTCGACGCAGGCAAATACGTCGCGTCCTGCACGGGCCTCTTCCCGACGCGAATTGCCCAGGAGATCGAGAAGAACGGCGGCCTCTCCGGGCAGGCTCTCGTGGCCATGTTCGTGAGCCCGCCTTATGGCTACGCGCCCGATCTCGTGAAGGCGTGCTGCGCGGGGCTCCTCCGCGGAAAGAAGGTGCGCATTCGTCCCGAGCAAGGCGACGACATCACCTCCCATCAAGACCCGGGCGTGCGCGATCTCTTCACCAAAGATCGCGATTTCCGTCGCGCGGAGCTGTTCCCGGCCATGGAGGGCGAGGTCACCGGGCGGGACAGGATCGCCATTCGTCGACTCTTCCAGAGCATGCTTCAGGTCGACCTCGAGCCGGACGACGAGGCCATCGCGGACACCGTGTTCCTTCACTTCGTGCCCACTCGCGAGCGCCTCCGCGATCTCGAGCGACGCATGAACCAGCTCCCAGGGCGCCCCGCGCTTCCGAAGGCGCTCCAGAAGCTCGATCGGGCCCTCGAAGACAGCTACCGCTCACGGCTCGTCCAGAAGACCGTGGTCGCCGTGAAGCGAAACCTCGACGTCCTGCGGGATGGCTTCGAGCAGCTCGGGGTGTGCAGCGCCGAGCTCACCCCGGAGGCGATCGACACGGTGAACGAGGCCGCGCAGACCCGCGACCACGCGCTCTCGCAGCTCCGGGCGATGGAGGAGCTCGCGGGGCTCGAGACCGACGCCGAGCTCGTGTGCGCTCACCTCGAGACCGAGCGGCCCTGGCGTGACGTCGCGCCGCTCGGGCCGGCGTCTGCGCGGATCCGCGCGCGCTACGTCGAGGTCCGAGGGGCGCTCCTCAACCGGCAGAACCTCGACGCCGACGCTGTGACAGCGCGCGTGAAGACACGCGCGGGGTTCGCCGAGCTCGACGCGGACGCGGTCCATCGGGTGCTCCGCCCGATCGCCGAGAGCCTGGTGGACACTTCGGCCGAGGCCATCTCTCCCACGCTGGTCGAGCTGCGGGACCGCTTCGCGAGCCGCCTTCACCAGGCGGAGGACCTGGCGAACGACCGCCTGGACGACGAGCTCGCCCGGAAGGCCAAGCCAGCGGGCGCCTCGCCGAGCCCGGTGGTGCCGGTGGTGAAGGTCGAGACCCGCCTGCGAGGCCGGGAGATCGCGAGCCGGGCCGAATTGAAGGCGGTGCTGGTGGAGCTGGAAGAGCGGATCGGCCCGACACTGGACCGGGGCGGGCGCGTGAGGCTGACGTGAGTGAGCTGGACCCTTCAAGGCGGCATCACCGCGACCGTCGTGCTCTCTTGCTCGGCACCCGCGGACCTCGCCGACCGACGAACACTGTGGAACACATCAACATGAGTGACTTTCAGCCGTTTCGCTGCGCCGAGTGTGGAGCCGAGGTGGGTCTTACCTCCGGGCCAGGCCGAGCGGCCGAATACCGCCGTGGGATGTTTCTCCCGATCCCGGACTCCTTCGCGGTTCCGACGTGTACGTCGTGTCGAGAGATGTATTTCACCGTGGAGCGTTCCGCGCAGCTCGCGAAGCTCCAGGCTTCGCTCATTCCCCCCGTTCCCGGCACCGAGGCCGTGGGCGGCGCACTCGCGAGCGAGCGTCGCTGATGGTGAACGACCTCCCTCGCCTCACCCCAGAAGCCAAGAAGCTCCTCGCCGAGACTATCCGCGGCACCTCGTCGCACGACAGCGCGAACAAGGGACTCCGCGCGCGGCTTCTGCGTGCCATTCACGACGAGGCCGATCGGCGCTACCGGCTCTCGGTTCCCCTCGAGAAGGCAGGCCTCGACGAGGCGCACCGAGAGCGACGCCTGCGCATCGAGGCCACTCTGGACGCGCGGGCGCGGGCCGGCTTCGGTGCTCCCACCCCCTCGGCCTCCTCGGCCTCCGTCAAGCCCGCCAAGGCCGGCAAGTCGGCCAAGCCCGCCAAGGCCGGCGCCCCCGTTCGCCCGAGCGAGCTCTTGGCCATCAAGGAGCGTCTCCTCGCGCAGGCCGAGAAAGAAGCGGCGGCGACCCTGCTGAACCGGCTCGTGCTCCTGCGCCAGCTCGAGGCCCTCGGGCTCTCCAAGCCCGCTGTGCTCACCGGCGGCTGGAACAGCAAAGGCTACCGCGAGCTTCGCGAGTTCGCGCCGGCCCTCTGCGGCGGGGGAACGAACGACGAGACCGAGGGTTACGCGGTGCTGCTCCAGCTCGTGTTCGACGAGCTGGCAGTGGACCTGCCGGGCCTCTTCGGCGACGTGGGGCTCACGCGGCTCTTCGGCATTCCCGCGGCCACGCTGCGCGAGGTGGTCGAGCGCCTGGACGACCCCGGGCTCGAGAGCGCCTGGCAGGACGAGACGACCCTCGGCTGGGTCTACCAGTATTGGAACGATCCGGACCGCGAGGCGCTGGACGACAAGATCGCCGGGGGCGGCAAGATCGAGCCGCACGAAATCGCCTCGAAGACGCAGATGTTCACCGAGCGGTACATGGTGGAGTGGCTCCTCCAGAACAGCCTCGGCCTCACGTGGCTGGCCATGTGCAAGAAGCACGGGTGGACCGCGGACGCCGAGCGTGTGTTGCCCCTGCTCGACGCGCGTCGTGCCGAGTGGCGAGCGAAGCGCGAGGCGGGGGAGATGCCGCTCGACGCGCTGATGCCGCTCGAGGGCGAGCTCGAGGAGCACTGGAAATATTACGTACCCCAGGCCATCCCCGACGACGCGGTGGCGCGGGCGCCTCGGTCGGTGCGCGACATCAAGCTGCTCGACCCCGCGTGTGGGAGCGGGCACTTCTTGGTGATTGCGTTCGATCTGCTCGTGGCGATGTACCGGGAGGAGGCGCGGCACCTCGGCGCCGACCTCACCGACAAGGCCATCGCCGAGTCGATCCTCGAGAACAACCTTCATGGGCTCGACATCGACCCTCGGGCCATCCAGATCGCCGCGGCGGGCCTCTTTCTGAAGGCCAAGTCGCTCGCCAAGGGCTGCCGGCCCAAGCGCGTGAACCTCGTGGCGCCGGTGCTTCAGCTCGGGAATCTCCCGGCCGACGATCCGGCGGTCTCGGCGCTGCGGCGTGACTTGAAGCGCGAAGTGGGCATTCCGGAGGAGCTCACGCAGAAGCTCCTCACGTCGCTCGCGGGCGTGGACTACCTCGGCTCGCTGCTCAAGGTGGACGCCGCGGTGGAGGGCGCCATTCGAGACGTCGAGGTGGAGCTCCTCCGCGCGCACGGCCAGGGGGACCTCTTCGGGGGCTTCGCCACCGAGGCGGTGAAGATGACTGCCGAAGAGGCCAAGGCCACAGTGCTCGACAAGCTCGAGGTGTTCCTCGCCGGGCACTCGCGCTCGGAGGACCTGGGCCTCCGGCTCGACGGAGAGCAGCTCGCCGCCGGGGTGCGCTTCGTGCGGCTCGCGAAGGAGGGCGCGTACGACGTGGTCGTGGGGAATCCGCCGTACCAGGGGCTCACCAAGGCCTCGGGGGCGTTCGGGTATGTGGCGACGCACTATCCGCGGGGGAAGGCGGATTTGTATGCCGCCTTCTTGGAGCGGGGGCTCGAGTTCGTGCGGGAGGGCGGGATCTCGGCGCTGGTGACGATGCGGGGGTGGATGTTCTTGGGGCAGTTTGCGGAGCTGCGGAAACGTCTCCTGGAGACGTACGACCTCCGGTCCATCGGCGACTTCGATCGAGGCGCCTTCGATGAAGTTCCCAATGAGGTTCTCGCTGTATCCGTCCCAGTGTTCCGGCGGGCTCCCCATCCCGGTGTGCCGAGCGTCGCGACGCAGCCGACACCGTTGGACGACCGATCGTACGATCGCGCGCGGACCGGGAGGAAGCGGGCGGCGGTGTTGGCTCAGGTGGGGCGGTTCGAGTTCGACCCGCGGGGGTTTGGGGTCATCGAGGGGGAGCCGGTTGTTTATTGGTGGTCGCGGGAATTTCTTGCCGAGTACCGTGAGTTGCCTAGCTTCGGTAGCAAATACTCGGGTCGTGCTGGCATGGCGACGCAGGACAACCCTCGCTACGTCCGAATGGCGTGGGAAGTGCCCGTTTTCGCGCCGAAGACCGCGCAGCGCGACGGATGGGTAGCCTTCATTACGGGCGCCAAGGGTCGCGAGTGGATTGAGCCACTCACGGTCGTGCTCAGGTGGCATGCAACGGGACTGGAGATGAAAGTCCGACACGAGCATGCCTACCGTTCAATATCGAAGTACATTCCGAGCGAATCCAAGTACTTCGAACCTGGGATAGCGTTCTGCACCACGGGCGCGACATTCTCCGCAAGATCCCACCGATATCCCAGCGTGTTTTCAAATGTGGGGTCGACGGTGTTTGCCGGTGCCGCGAGTCACTACGTGGTGTGCGTACTCAACAGCTTACGAGCTCGCCGACTCTTGTCGGACTTCAATCCGTCGGTTCACTTTGAGCTTTCTGACGTCGCACGCCTGCCGCTGTTTCCCTTGTCGAAGACGGAGACCATTTTCTCCACACTCGACACGAGTTTCTCCGAGCACGAATCTCACCGCGAGCCCTCCGTGGAATTCCTCTCCCCCGGCCCCTCCGCGTGGACCTACGCCCAGGCCTGGGCCCAGCTCGCCGTGGACCGCCCCGAGGGGGCCCCGCTCCCTCCCTACGAGCCTGTCTACGAGACTGCGCGGCCCGAGGACCATGTGTCTTTCGCGGTCGGCTTGGCGCTTGGGCGGTTCCCTTTGGAGGGCCCTCCTTCGGGCGTGCCGCTCCTCTTCGTCTCCCCTGAAGGCCCCGACTCGCTCGATCTCCCCGCCTGCGCCCCGCTCCTCGAAGCCTGGAAAGGGCACGGAGCCCACGTCGGCCAAGGGGACTCCCTCCGCACCTACCTCCGCAAATCGTTCTTCGATTTCCACAAGAAGCTCTACGAAAACCGCCCCATCTACTTCCCGCTCTCGTCCTCGAAGCGATCCTTCGTGGCGCTCGTCTCCATCCACCGATGGGCCGACGACACACTCAACGTGCTGCTCGCCGATCACCTGATGCCCGCGAAGCGCCGCCTCGAGGGCGAGCTCGACGACTTGCGCACAGCGCGCGCCGCCAGCAACGCCACGGGCGCCGCGAAGAGCAAGGCCGAGAAGCGCTTCACCGAGGTGCAGAAGCTCACCGAAGAGCTCGGCGACTTCATCGCCAAGGTCACCGAGCTGGCCGAGAAGGGCGCTCCTCCGTCGGACGACAAGACCCAACCCCGCGAGCGCGACGCGCGCTTCGCCATGGACCTCGACGACGGCGTGATGGTCAACAGCGCCGCCCTCTGGCCGCTCCTCGAGCCGCAGTGGAAAGACCCCAAGAAGTGGTGGAAAGAGCTCGCGAACGCGCCCGCAGGTGGAGGGGCGAAGAAGGACTACGACTGGTCCCATCTGGCCGCGCGCTACTTCCCCACGCGCGTGCGCGCGAAGTGCCATGAAGACCCCTCGCTCGCCGTCGCCCACGGGTGCTTCTGGGAGCTTCATCCCGCGAAGGCGTACGCGTGGGAGCTGCGCCTGAAAGACGAGATTCGTCCCGACTTCACGATCGACGAGCCCGGCTCCGACGAGGCCCGCGCGCGGTTCTTGGCGGAGCACGCCGAAGAGGCGCAGGAGGCGCTCGCGAAGGAGATGAAGCGGCGCGAGAAGAAGAACGCCAAGGCCGACGCCGAGAATGAGGGAGACGACGCAGGTGCCGGCCCGCTGTTCGACGGGGAGGCTTCGGACGACGAGGGCGAGGGCGCCGATGCCTGATCTCGGAAGCCGTCACGCCACGCGGGTGGCTCGGTGCTCGATTCCCCTCTCCGTGAGCTCGAAGATGCCTGAAGGCAAGAGTAGGATCCCCTCGTGAGCGGCCCCGTCTCGACACTCCTCGAACAAGAGCTCGCCGACGAGATCCGGCGCCAGGGCATCGTCGTGTGGCTCGACAAAGACGCCCACTACACGGCCTTCGTGCGCGGCCTGGAGGCCAAGCAGGCGAGCGGCGAGACGCCGTTCCCGGTGGTGGGCTTCCGCGGGAGCTTCCTGGAGCTGCTCTTCAAGCTCGAGCCGTACGGCAGCGGCCTCGACAAACATCCGCTCCTCGTCCACATGCCGGGCTTCAACGAGGAGTCCATCCGCAAGACTCCGCTGCTCGAGCTCTATGCCCCCGGCTTCCGATTTCGGAAGGCGCTCGACACCCTGATCCGCGAGGCTGCCACCGCGCGGATGGCGCCCGCCGAGGTCGACGCGTTCCTCGCAGGGAAGCCGACGCTCGAGGCCGCGGACGCGTGGCTCGTGTCCGCGGCGTCGCAGAGCACCTTCGGCCTCGGCGCGAAGCTCTCCGAGTTTGGCCCGAGGATGCTCGCGGACGCGCTCTCCGATCCGGGCGGCCTCGCACCGGACGTGGCCACTCCCGAAGGAATCGCCACGCTCGCGAGCTACGTTCACCGACTCACCGGCATGGACACCGCCTGGGAGGCGTTCTACCAGGGCGACGCGAAGGCCAAACCTCTCGACCGCATTCTCCACCAGCTCGGGGGCTGGATCCTCTCCGTCGAGTACGTCCACGATCTCCGCCGCCCGGCGCACAACGAACACCTCCGAAGGTTGAAGAGCCTGTCGATCCCCCTGGTGAAGGCGTGCGGCGATCTCTGCGCGCAGATTCGCCGCGATCACGGCGACGCCTACGAGCGCCTCGCCAATGAGGTCGAAGGGTTCCTCGAGGAGGAGCTCTCGACGATGACGGCCGACGATCTTGGGCAGATCGACACGTTTCGGAAGGAGGCCACTCGCGTCCTCACCGGCGCGGTCGACGCGCTCCGCAAGGGCGAGTTCGCGAAGGCCAAGGCGTGGTGCGATGCGCGCCAGGGCGGCAAGTCCTTCTGGCTTCAGCGGGAGCAGCCGAGGCGCTGGGAGTGGACCCTCGTCGGAGACGCCGCCGATCTCGGAGCGCGGATTGCTGAATACCCACGCCCCCTCGCCGGTGCCCGGAGCCTCGACGAGGCGGCTGAACGGTACGCGTCCGGAGCCTACAAGGTCGACTTCGCGCACAGGAAGTTCGAGCAACGGCGACTCGCGCTCCTCGAGTCACGCCTGCCCCACTACAGCGCCCTCCGCGAGGTCGCCAGCGAGCTGCGCCGCGCCCACCGAACCTGGGCCGACCAGCTCGCCAGAGACTTCTCGCAGTTGTGCAAGGACCACGGCTTCCTGCCTTCGCCCGAGCTGCAACAGCGGACTCTCTACGAGCAGACCGTTCATCCTCTGACGCGAACGGGGGAGAAGGTCGCCGTCTTTCTCATCGACGCGTTTCGCTTCGAGATGGCGACCGAGCTCGCGTCGGAGCTGGGAGGCCCCGGCGCGATCGTGAGCCTGAAGCCTCGCCTCGCCGAGCTGCCCACCCTCACATCGGTGGGAATGAACGCCCTCGCTCCCGTCGTGCAGGGCGGCAAGCTCCTCGTGGATGGCGTCTTTCAGGGATTCAAGACGGGCGAATACACGGTCCGAAAGCCCGAAGATCGCTCACGCTCGATGGGAATGCGCAGCAGCCAGAAGCCGGCGCTGCTCCTCAAGCTCGCGGAGGTCTGCGACGCGCACACGGAGGACCTGATCCGGAAGGTGAAGCCGCACGCGCTGGTCGTCGTGCATTCCCGGGCGATCGACGACGCTGGGGAAGCCAATGTCGGACTGCCCACGTTCGAGTCCACGCTCCGACAGATCAAGGCCGCTTGGCATCACCTCCAGCTCGCGGGGGTGAAGAGCTGCGTGTTCACCGCGGACCACGGCTTCCTCCTACAAGACGAGACCACCGAGATCCGGCCGTTCGGAAGAAAGGCCGATCCGCAGCGCCGCCACGTCCTCGACGAGCACCCCCGTGCCGAGCCCGGCATGCTTCCGGTGTCGGTGTCGTCGCTCGGCTACGAGGGGATCTCGGGTTACCTGCTCTTCCGGGAGGACACGGCGGTGTTCGCCACGGGCAACAGCGGAGCCTCGTTCGTTCACGGAGGGAATAGCCCTCAAGAGCGCGTGATCCCGGTCCTCACCGTGACGCGAAAGCGTGCCGAGCAGGGCGGTTATTCCGAATACGCGATCGAGGTCGAGCCCCTGCCCGACGTGATGGGCAGTCATCGCCTGCGCCTCCGCATCGGCTTCGCCAAGGAGACGACCGCGAGCCTCGGGTTCGCCGCCGCTGGGACCATCGACCTCGGTGTGCGCGTTCCTGATCGGGACCCGCGCTACCCCGTCCGCGTCGTGTTCAAGGACCTGGCCGGTCCGGGCGAGCTCAAGCTGGGCCGCCTCAAAGTCCCGGTGGGTGAGGCGTGGACCGAGGTCTTCTTTGGACTCGAGGGGGACACCGACGAGCGCGTCCGCCTCGAGGTCCACCATCCGGACAACATCGAGAACGTGCAGAGCGCCATCCCCGAGCAGTGGTACGCCGTGAGCGGAACGGCGAGCGCGAGCACGGCGCGGGGCGCCTCCAGCCCGGCGCCGCCGCTCGCGTGGGGCGACGCCATCGGCGACGAGGGCGTTCGCCGAGCGTTCCTTCACATCGAGACCCACGGACGCGTGACCGAGGTCGAGCTTGCGGGTCCCACGATGTTGGGGTCGCCACGGGCGGTCCGAAGGTTCTCCGGCGAGCTCGAGAGCTATTTCCCGAAGTTGCCATTCCGGGTGCGGGTCGAGATCAACGACGCCGGCAAGGTCTACATACGAGAAGGAGACCGATGATAAGCCAACGAGATCGCGAGCACATCTTCGAGCGCCTTCGCTCCGGAGTCGTCCCGGAGCGCGGGCTCGAGGCGTTTGCTGTCGGAGTCGAGAGGCAGCACGCCGAGATCACGAGACTCCTCACGTTGGCGGCGTCCGGCGAAGGGGTCTTCAAGTTCTTGCGTGGCGGATACGGCTGCGGGAAGACCTTCATGGCCAGGCTGGCGGTGCTCGACGCGCAGCACTATCGACGAACGCCCACGCCCGCGCCCACGAGCACGCCGGGCTTGGGGTTCGCCACGAGCTTCGTGGTGGTCTCCGACAACGACTTTCACCTGCACAAGTTCGAGGACCTCTACCGCCGCGTGGTCCAGGAGCTCGGGACCAGCTCATGCCCTCGCGGCGCGCTCGGCGACATCATCGACCGATGGATCGCGAAGGTGGAGAACGCGCTCGTCGCAGGCGGCGCGGACGAGAGCGCTCCGGACTTCGACCAGAAGGTGCAGAAGCGAATCGAAGAGGACATTCGCTCTCTCACCGGCGGGAAGGCGCCCGAAGACCTCGGCCGCGTGCTTCGTGAGATCTTCTCGTTGAAGCAAGCCGGGAAGGTGCGCGAAGCGGGCGCGTTGCTCTCGTGGCTCTCGGGGAGCGAAAACGTGAGCGCGGCCGAGAAGCGGAGCGCGGGTATCCGTGGCGAGATCACGAGCACCGACGCGATGCACTACCTCCGCGGCATCCTCGCCGTGGTGAAGGCTGCCGGCTACGAAGGGCTCGTGGTCGTGGTCGACGAGGCCGAAACCATCCTTCGGATGCGCGGCGACGTTCGTGGCAAGTCGCTGAACGGCATTCGTCAGATCATCGACAACGCGGACAGCTTCGAGGGTCTGCTCTGGGTCTTCACCGGGACGCCGGAGTTCTTCGACACGCGGCGCGGAGTGGCGGGCCTCCAGCCGCTCCACGATCGTATCCGCTTTCTCAACGAGGGAGGGCTCGTGACGATGCGGCAGCCGCAGCTCGAGCTGCGCCCGTTCGACCGAGCGCGTCTGAAGGACGTCGGGCTTCGCCTCCGCGAGCTCTACCCAGGGGGTGATCCGAACATCGTCGCGAAGAACGTCACACCCGAGCGGATCGAGCAGCTCGTGGACCACGTGTCGAAGGGACTGGGCGGCGAGGTTGGAGTGGTCCCGAGGCAGTTCATGAGGCGACTCGTGAACGACTTCGATTGGGTGGTAGAGAACCCGGACATGCGGCTGCCCCCGCTGCCTCCGCTGCCCCCGCGACCCGATACCATCGAAGAGCAGCGCGCCTCGGAGGGGAAGAAGGCCATCCCGTACGATCCCGAGCCCGACGACGAGAAGGGCTATCCCGAAACCTCCGTGGAGTTTTAAACAATGGCACGACCCAGCGACCGCGAGCGAGTTCTGAATCTTCTGGCCGAGACTGGCGGACTCTCCAATGCACGAATAAAGCTCGAGCTGAGCCTTGGCGATGAGCGTTACGACGAGGTTCGCGCCTCTGTCATCCACGAAGAACTTGCGGAGAAGTACGTCTGTCGTGGTGGCGGCCTACGTCTCACGAGGAAGGGCGAGCGGGAGGTCTCGCCCAAGTACGAAACGACCTCCTCGGTCGAGAAGGAGAAGGACCTATACGCGCCGCTTGTCGATGCCATTCAGCGAGACTCACCAGAGAGCCTTGCGTTCGACACGGCGTCGCTACGCAAGCGGGGGAAGTGGCAAAATCCCGACGTGACTCAGGTGTCGGTCGAGGTCTATCCCACGCTTCGCAAGCGCCGCGTTCTGCTGACGACATTCGAAGTTAAGCAGTGGGGCGTATGGGACGTGAACGCTGTCTTTGAAGCAGCTTCGCACGCACGGTTCGCGCACGAGGGGTTCGTCCTCCTGGAGTGGCCAGAGAAGGGATTCACGCTCTCGGATCCAAGGCTCGACAAGGTGGTTCGCGAGTGCCAGCGGTTCGGCATTGGGCTCGCAACGCTTGAACCCCACTACAAGCACTATCGAATGCACGTTCGGCTGGAGGCGGCTAGCAACGAGCCCTCGGATGCCTCTGTCGAGGAGTGGCTCGACTACGCTCTCAGTCGCCGTGAAGAGGCCATGGATAGGTTCGTGAGTCTCATGAACGAGACTGACCAGCGCTTGCGCGGCGCATGACCGCGTTCGCCCGCTTTCCGCCCCGCCTTCAACAGGCGATCGTCTCGCGCCTCGGGTGGACCTCGCTCCGCCCTGTGCAGGAGCTCGCTGGGGAGGCCATCCTCGACGGGAAGAACGTCGTCGCGCTCGCGCCCACCGCGGGAGGAAAGACCGAAGCGTCCATCTTCCCCGCGCTCGCGGGCCTGGTGGAGCGCGAGCCCGACGGCGTGGGGGTCCTCTACATCGCGCCCATCAAAGCCCTGTTGAACAACCAGGAGGAGCGGCTCGGGACGTACGCCGAGATGGTCGGCTTGCGGCGCTTCGTCTGGCACGGGGACGTCCCCGATGGTGAGCGGCGTCGGTTCGTGAGGGAGCCCGCCGAGATCCTCATGACCACGCCGGAGTCGCTCGAGGTCATGCTCGTGTCGCCTCGCTCCCCCGTGGTTCGGCTCTTCAAGGACCTTCGTCTCGTGGTGATCGACGAGGTTCACGCGCTCGCGGGGACCGATCGCGGGGCGCACCTGATGTCGGTCCTCGAGCGACTCGCGCCGCTAAGCCAAAACGATCTTCAGCGTGTCGGACTGTCGGCCACCGTGGGCAATCCCCACGACATCCTCGCGTGGCTCGGCGGTTCGTCCAAGCGTGAGGGCGTGGTCGTCGATCCGCCGAAGATCCCCGCCAAGCGCGACCTCTCCATCGGACTTCACGAGAGCGTGGCGGGTGTCGCGACCGCCGCCGCGAGACGGGCGTCGAACAAGAAGAGCTTGTTCTTCTGCCAGTCGCGGGCGCTCACCGAGGTGGTCGCCGAGAGGATGCGCGGGCGCGAGATCGACGTGTTCGTGCATCACAGCTCGGTTTCGTTGGAGGAGCGAAGGGCCGCCGAAGATCGCTTCGCCCACGGGACGAACGCGTGCATCGTGTGCACGTCGACCCTCGAGCTCGGCATCGACGTGGGCGATCTCGATCTCGTCTTCCAGGCGAACGCGCCGAGCACGGTCTCGTCCTTCATGCAGCGCATGGGCCGGACGGGGAGGCGCGCGGGCACGCGTCCGAACACGGCGTTCCTCTGCGAAGACCCCGAGTCCGTGCTCCAGGCGGTCGCGCTCGTCGAGCTCGCCCGCGAGGGGTGGGTCGAGCGCGTGACCAAGCAGGAGCGATGTTGGCCTGTCTTGGTGCACCAGGTGCTCGCGATGACGCTCCAGTTCGGCGCCATTGGCGCCGACCGCATCTGGGAGCAGCTCGCACGCGTGCCCGACTTTCGCGCCATCACTCGCGCGGAGTACGACGAAGCGATCCTTCACATGAAGAAGGAGCAGTTCCTCTTCGAGGCGGACGGGCTCCTCTCGATGGGCGAGAAGGCCGAGAAGCGCTTCGGGAAGAAGAACTTCCTGGAGCTCTACGCGGTGTTCTCGTCGCCGAAGCTCTACCGAGTCGTCAGGCACACGAGGCGAGATGTCGGCTCGCTGGAGCAGGGCTTCGTCGATCGCCTGGTCGAGCAAATGAGCTCGTTCTTGCTTGGTGGCCGTGCATGGACAGTCGACCGCGTGAGCCACGAAGATCGTGAGGTGGTCGTTCGCGAGGCGCCGCGTGGCATGAAGCCAAGCTGGGGAGGCTACCTCCCGCAGCACCTCGGGCTCGATGTCTGCCAGCGCATGAAGCGCGCCCTCACCGAGAGCGCGCGCTACCCGTATGTGGACGACGTGGCGTGGAAGCACATCGAGGAGAAGCGCGCCGATCTCGGTGAGCTCCTTCGGCGCGATGGGCACGCCGTGCAGCTCGATGGGGGCGTCGCGCTCTGGTGGACGTTCGCGGGCGGGCAGGTGAACCACACTCTCAAGTACGGCTTCGAGGTGGCCGAGGGTTGGAAGGTGATGGCGGACAACTTTCAGCTCCGAATCGATGGCGACGGAATTGGGCACGAGAGCGTCCGGAAGGCGATCGCGCGGATGGCCACACCGGCCTTCTGGTCGGACCCGGACACGCGGCGAGCGGTGCTCGCGAGGCTGCCCGAGTATCGGCTCTCCAAGTTCCAGGACTGCTTGCCCGAGAAGTTCGCCTTGGAGGTGGTCGAGAGCTACCTCCTGGACGTGGCGGGGACCGTGCGCTGGCTGGGGCAGGCGTGTGGGCACCACGTGCCTGTCCTGCGCGAGCTAGGGGGCGCTCGGGAGCTCTCCGCCGCGAACGTGGCGGAAGAGGTGGTCGCCGCTCCGGAACGGGCCGCGGAGGCGGTCCCACCGGCGGTTCCGGAGCTTCCCGTGGAGGTCCTTCCGGCGGCGCGGTCTTCTGCTCATGTTGCGCTTGCTACGACTCCGGCATCGGGTACGTCGACTCCAAGCGTGCTTCCGTATCCCATCGCCGTGTTCGACGGCCTCGTGGAGAGTCAGGAGAACGTCGTCCTTCGCGTGAAGACCCTGCGAGATGCCTTCGAGAAGGCGCTCACGTTCTTGGTGGGTGTCGAGCTTGGGCTTCTCCGTTCGACCAACGACGGCCAACTGCCCGAACAAGCACGCGTGCTCATCACGGAGGACCTGCGCCGCCCGATCTCGATGGGCACCTGGCTCGAGCTCGCGTGGCGCCTGGCGGCATTGTTGCCGCCGGGAGGTTTGGACCCGGCGAGCCGGCCAGGTCGTGCGCTGGTGACGGCCGACGGGAAGCAGTCGGACCTCACGAAGGAGATTTTCGAAACGGTCGTTCCAGCGCGAAACGTGTTCTCTCACGCGGTCACGCGGAACGAGGAGGCCGTCGCGCAGGCTGAGCACGCGTTGCATGCCCTTTGGCGTCGCTTCGAGCAGGCGCTCGAGGGGCTCTCCGAGCTCAAGCTTGTGGTCCGCGTCGTTCTCCAGGACTTCGACGTGTCGGGCGGCCCGGCTCGCTACCAGGTTCGCGTGCTTCAAGGCGGGAGTGATCACTTCCCTGTCCGCGAGGAACGGGTCCAAGGCAAGCTCCTGGAGAACTGGTGCTACCTACTCCGCCCCAGCGGAGCACCGATTTCGCTCGCGCCGGTGCTGTCGTGCTCGTACAGCCACGCGAGCGGCCGACGCGAGGTGTTCGTCGCGCGCACGCTATCGTTGGCCCCAGGGGCGGAGCTCGAGACGATGGGCGTGGCGTCCACGACGAAGGGGAAGGTGAAGGTGCCTGAGGGGGACGACGGGTAGCGACCCAGGGCAACGGGGCGCTCGAATCGGTCTGCGAGGGGAGGAATCTGATGGTCACGATCCGAAGTCTCTTGGACGTCTTGAAGATCGCGGACCGAGCCGCGATCGACCGGCTATGTCGCGTTCGAGGCGTGGAGGCCGGCATCGTCGCGAAGCGCGAGCGGCTCGCGCGTTCGTATCGGGGTGACCATGAACGACTTTTTGGGGACCTGCGCGAGCAGGACCTCCGCGTGCTTCTCGCTAACCTCACGGACGGCGACGGCGGGACCTATCACCTCCCGGATGCGACTTACTCCAAGGCCAAACTCGTTCGGATCGCGCTCGCCTGTTTCCGCGACAATCAGGCACCTCCAGAGCTCGTTCGACTCTCGAGCTTCGCGGGGTCGGGAAGCGCGGCAGCGGAAGAGGACGAAGAGAAGCAAGAGTCCGATGACGGACTGCAGGCCCTCGACGACGACGACTCGGCACCTGACGACCTGGAAGACGACTCCGACCCCTCCGACCTTGAGTTCAACGAGGAGGCTTCGCGCTTCGAGCCCTATTCGTTTCAGCGCGAGCTGACGCGCGAGCTCGCGCTCGCGGTAGCACGCGCGACTCGACGAAGTCGGCTCCGAATCACCGTGGCCACGGGCGGAGGGAAGACCCGTATCGCCAACGACTGGATCGGCGCGCACGCGTTGACGGAAGGACGGCGCGTCCTCTGGATCACCAAGGACTGGGCGCTCCTGCGGCAGGCGGCCACCGACCTCTGCCGACGGTGGAAGCGCGCATACGTTGGCCACGTGGGCGAGCCCGCCCAGTTCTTCGGCCGCACGCCTCGGTCGGATGCCGTCGTCACGTACACGACAATTCACATGTGGCGGCGCCGCAAGCACAAGGACTTCGCCGGGGTCTCCTTCGACACCGTGATCATCGACGAGCTTCATTGGGGTGAGGGCAAGCAGGCGTACCGCGGGCTGCTCAAGGCATACCCCGAGGCCGTCTTCGTTGGCCTCACGGCGACGCCGCGCCAAGGGACGGGCTTCCGCCTCGTTGGCTGCGAATACGACTACCCGACCCTGGCAAGGATGGACGTGCTCGCGCCGAGGCTTCCAGAGCCTCCGGTGAAGACTCGCGTCTCGTGGGCCCCTGTACGGCGAAGCAGCTACAGCGATTTTACTACGGCGTCGCTCACGGAGCTCGCGAACGACCCTCGACGCACTCGGATGATCGTGGACACCTACATCAACGGCAGGGAGCGGTACGGGCAGACGCTCATTTTTGCCTGCAACATCCAGCACGCGATGGGACTATTTTCTGCGCTGAAGATGCGCGGCGTTGCCGTTGGCGTGGTCCACTCGGCGCTGCGGCCCGAAGAGCGGCGCGCCGCGATCGACCTGTTCAAGACGAAGCGCACCTGCGTCCTCGTGAACGTCGCTATGATGACGCACGGCATCGACATCCCCGGCATCAAGACCGTGTTCTTGGCCCGCCCGACGGCGAGCATGACGCTGTTTGCGCAAATGGTCGGCCGTGCAGTGAGGAAGGCGCCAGGAAAGGACGGGTTCCGAATCGTCGACTTCGAGGACGCCTTGACGCGTCATGGCGACGTCCTTGTTTCCCCCAAGCACTTCTTCGACCCGATGGGGTCGGACAGCCGGGGCGGCAAGTCGGCGACGCGAGCGCCAATGTACACCTTCGAGCCGGCCCGCTTCGAGCACATAGCGCTCTGCGAAGGGTATGAGGGCATCGCTGGCTTCGACCTTCAGCCGAAGCAGGACTTCGGAATCGAATTTGAGTTTACCCGAAGCGACTTCACGGGCGAGAAGCCTCCTGACTGGCTAAGGGTCGCGACCGCGCTGCTTCGGTCGATTCCCCAGACAGAGAGGGCAGCGCAGCCCCGCGAGGAGTATCACGAACAAGACAAGAACCACGAGGTGTGGAACGTCGAGTGGGACAGCAGCTGCGGATGGGAAGTGACGAGTCGCATATTGCGCGGGGAGGCCGGGTACCGAGAAGTCGTTCGAGCCTGCAATGCTCTTCAGTCGGCAGCAAAACGCCTCGGGCTGTCGGTCAGCACTCCGAAGACGGGAACCCATGTTCACTTCGCGTGGAACAAGGACCTTCGTGCGCTGCGAAGGCTCATGCAGCTAGTTTCATACTATGAGCCTGCGCTCTACAGCCTGGTCGCTCCGTCGCGCGGATGGAACCCGAGCTGCGAGCCGATTCGACAGCATGTTGAACAACTGTTGTCTTTCCCGACGATGGATGACTGGCAGAAACACTTTCTAGAGCACCTGAGTCGAAGATATCTTACCGTTAATCCTCGCCCACTATTTGACGAACGAGGGATGGGCACGATCGAAGTTCGTCTTCATAGTGGAACAGTTGATGGACAGAAGATTCTCGGCTGGATCTCGCTGTGGATGAGGCTCCTCTACAGGGCCGAGGAAAGGGACCGTCTCCCGGAGTATTCGACAAGTACTCTCGACCTTCCTCTCGCCACTGGGCCAGAGGGCGATGTCGTTCATCTAGCGGACTTCGTTCGGGCGAACTCCGAGCTTTCACAGTACCTTCGCCAGAGGCGCAATGACGTCGTGCGGCGGAGATGGCTCGCGGACTCGAAGTATGCCGTCGCCGCTCGAGCGGCGGCCCATGCTTGGGGTATTGAGCCTACAGGGCGCGTGCAGGCGAGAAACGAGCTCGGACGATGGATCTGACGACCGAGCTTGCATCGGGTTTCCCGGTTAGCCGCTACCTCGAGCTTCGCGGCCGCCTGGAAGGCGCACACTCCGACGACGCGGCCTGGGTGGAGGTCGTGGCCGCCGTTCGGCGGCGCCTCGACGAGCGATTCCTCGGGCCGATCGCCACCCTCGCGAGCACAGGGCGCAGGGACGGCCTGGTTCCTGGCTTCGCGATCTTGGCCCTCGACTGCCTCCTGATCGACACCCTCCAGGCGTTCCGCGAAGGTCGCGTGACCACTGGGGAGAACACGACGGCGAAGTCGTTCCGCACATTCCTGAAGGGGCCGCGATTTTCGTGCTTCTCCGGGAACGATCGCTGGGGCTTCCAAGACGTTCGCAACGGGCTCCTCCACAACGGAGAGACTCGCGGCGACTGGAAGGTTCGGGTCGACACTCCCGAGATGTTGACGAAGGTCGCGGGCGCCAAGACGCGAATCCTCAACAGGAGGCTGTTCCACGAGGCCATCCAGGCGGAGGTCGGCGAATACGTCCGCGATCTCTCCACCGGTGCACCGCACCTTCGCGAAGCGTTCCTGCAGCGCATGGACGCCCTTAGCGGGCTCGTGCTACCGGCTTCGGGGCAGCCGATTGAATGGGAAGCCGCCGAGACCTACTTCGCCTACGGGTCGAACCTCGCGGAGCGCGAGATGTTGGCCAAGGCCCCGAACGCGCGCGCCGAGGGCATTGCGTTCCTGCCGGGTCACCGCCTGGTGTTCAACAAGCACAGCGTCACTCGGCGATGCGACGCCGCGAGCATCGAGACGTCCGCGTGTTCGATGGTGTGGGGCTTCCTCTACAGCGTTCCACCCGAGGACGCGGTCGAGCTCGCCCGGCGCGAAGGGGGCTACGCCAAGCGCGAGATGACCGCGTGGCGGGTGACAGGAGGAGGGGACGCGCAGCCGGTCGAGGTCTTCACGTTCGTCGCGAAGGCAAGGTGCCCGGACGGGTGTGGGCCGACGGAGGATTACCTGAGGCTCATCGTCGACGGCGCGACAGCTCGCGGGCTACCCGGCGACTACATCGATGCTGTTGTGGGCGCACCGGCGGTCAAGGGGACTCGCGGCGGCCGATGACGGCTCAGGGCTCGAGGCCTTTCCGGTCATTCGATGGTTCCACAGGGGACTGGCAGCGCACCCTCGCGCCGAGCCGAGAAGCCCGCGCGCTACGCGAGGGAGATGCCCAGCGCCTTGCGAAGCCTGCTCGCTCGCTCCGAGAGCGTGAAGCTCAGCAGGTCGTTCATCTTCTCGTCGAGCCGTGCCCGGTCTCCGACCTCCAGCGCGAAGACGGCCTCCGCCGCTTTGAGGTCGCCCGAGAGAAGCAGACCGGCCTGTGCGCACTTGCGCTCCACCGAAAGCGCCCAGCGGGAGACGTCCACGCGGTCGTTCGCCTCCGCGACGCGAAGGCTGAGTTGCCGCAGCAGATCGATGGACCGCTGCCCAAGGATCGCCTTCAGTGATTCGACGACCCGAGGGACCGTGAACGAGCCTGCGAGGGGGTGGTCCGGGTTGCCTACGGCGAGCGCAGCCTGGAAGACATCCGCGAGCCAACGCCAGTCTGGCACGAGCAGCGCGATGTAGAATTCCTCGCGAAAGTACGCAAGGTGCCTCGCCGCGAGGAATGCGAGCTCACGCTCCGAACGTCCGGAGAGCGCCAGCTTTCCGAGGCGCGAGCCTCGCCGAAGGTGCGGCACTACTTCGACGAGGCCTCCCCACTCCGGCGAGAGGTGCAGCGCGATCGGCTCAACGCGGAGAATGCTCGACGCCCTCGCGAAGGATCGCGCGACCCGGAGGTCTTCCCCGGCCTCCGACCCCGCGCTGATGGCGGGCCTGCTCCCACGCGGAACGACGAACCGCTCGTCGAGCACGGCGGGAACGACCACAGACAGGACTTCGCCGACGGGTGAGTCATCCGCCATGTCGAAGAGCAATCGACTCCACGCGTCGCGCGTCACGACGGTCGTGCGGCGGAGGGGCCCCACGGCACGATACCTCTCGCAAAGTTCGCCCTGTGCCGGAGTCGCGGCTCCCAGGTAACTCAGGACCTGCGCGACCGCGCATTGGGAGTCGGGCTCCGCCATCCGCTCATACTCCCTGTAGAGCGCGTTCAGCCTGACCGCGTCCCGGGGATTCTGATGGAGGCGCCGTTCGAGGTCGCGTCGGTTCTCCGATTCAATCCCTGTGCGCGCCCGGGCTTCGGGCGGACCTTGGCCGAGGCGCGGCCCGTGGTTCGTCCCGTCCTCGAACTCAATCTGCGGAGGGGTCAGGGGCTTTTCATGGACGCCGAGCTCGACATCACCTTGGCTCTCCGATCCGACCCCGCCGGACGCCCGTGCTTCGGGGGAACCGTCCCACGGGCTCCGCTCGAGGTCCGCCGCGTCCTCGAACTCGAGCTCGGTGTCCGAAGCGACGTGGGGGTCATCCACTTCGAAGGCCTCCGCGGCCGCCGGCTCGATGTCGGCGGGCTCGGTGCGCCCGATCTCCGTGTGCTTCGCGGCCAAGTCGGAGAGGTCCACCTCGATGTCAACTTCGAGAGGGTTCCCTGGCGCGACCAGCAGCGTCACGAATGGTTCGGCCGCAACGTTACCGTCGGGAGGAGACGCCGCCGGTGGCAGCCCCACTCCGGTGGCGGCGGGGCGGCGGGGACGGACCGTCGCCCCCCCGACAAGGCGACTAGCCTCTCGCCACTGCTCCATGCGCACGTGGAGCGAGGTATCGGCGACCCAGCCTCGCATGTGTTCAAGTGCCTCGCGTGCGGTCTGTCGCTCGGTCGGGTTCTGGCGACTCATGCCGCTGAGAACCTCACGCACCGAGGGCGGCAGGTCTTCACCGAGCTCATTGGAGTCTATGGCCCCACCAAGCAGTTGGCAAATCACGAGTGCTGCGGAAAAGACGTCTGCCGGGGGACCTACTCGACCACCACGCTGCACCTCGGGGGCGAGGTACCTAAAGGTTCCCGCGACCGTCTGCGTGCGAATGAAGTCGTTGCCATCGAGCGTACGTGCGAGCCCAAAGTCAGCGAGCTGTGCCCGACCGGTCTCGTCGACGAGCAGGTTCTCAGGCTTCACGTCACGATGAACAAGTTGCTTGTCGTGGAGGAACGCCAGCGCGTCCATCAGGTCGGTGGCCCATGTGAATGCCGTCTTCGGCTCCAGTCCGGTCGCGGGGGCAGACGCCAGCCGGCTCGCGACCGAGCCCCCCACCAGGAATGGCATCTCGAAGAAGATTCGACCGTCGGGCAGCCGATCGACAGATGACACGGGAACGAGTCGAGGGTGCGTCGTATCGCTCAGGAGCTTGGCCTCCTTTCGCATGTTCTCGAGGGCTTTCTCACTTTGCTTGAGTTCGAGAGTTTGAACCTTCAGGGCCCGTTCACGTTCGAGCAATGTGTCAAAGGCCTTGTATACGACCGCTGTTGAACCCACGCCCTCTACACGTTCGAGCTGATACTTTCCGTGGAGTAAGAAGAGTTGACGATCATGGCCGAACCTCTGGTCGTCGGTCATTCGCCCGGCGACTACGTCCCTAGAATCAAGGAAAGCGATGCTCGCCGCGATCGCAGCGGGAATCGGCGCGCCGTCGAGGAACGTGCCGTAGTACCACTGCGTCACGCGCCGGAGGAGCTCGAGGGCATCGCGGACCTCAGAGTCCTCCATGCGCTGACGCAGCGGGACGCGGTCTCGCGCGTGCGCGGCCTCGTTCCCGAAACGACGCAACTGGTTCGCCCACTCGATGACCTCCGAGCGAACGCCCCCCCGCTGCTGGATGGCCTCCGTCAGAGTGCTGAGATCTTTCCCTTCGGGATCTCCCTCGCGAACCCAGAACACGTGACGAAACACTGCCTCGACGGCGACCCGCATGCGACGTCGAAGGTCGAGAACATGATGGCACCAAAACGCCTCTTCGAGATGGTAACCCGCAACGCTCGCCGCGAGGTCACTGCCTTCCCTTCGGCGCTCCTTGTCGATCGCCTTCTGCGTCCTCTGAGGCGCGGGGCGGATTGGGCTGGTCGCGTTGGCTGAACGGGTCTTCCGGCTCATCGTTCGAGTTCCGCGTGCGTGAGGCGAGACTTCAATACCTATACTCCCATGCCATCCGTCGCACCACCGCCCGATCTCTCATCGCGTCCGCCAGCGGCCGTCCGCCCGAGAGCCGCACCAGCGTCCTCGCCGCCTCGTCACCTCCGGGGAGGAGCCCGACGAGCGCCTCGACGTCTGGCGTGAGCACGGAGCCCTGAGCGAGGCCTCGATCGACGCGCGCCACGTAGCGCTGGTCCGAATCGTACGGCTGCCCCTCGTCCCGCAGGTCGTCAAGCTTGGCGAGGTGCTCGGAGGCGGCCGCGTCGTCGGCGCTTGTGACTGCGACGTAGTGGAGCCATCGAAGGCGCGACGCCTGGACATGCGGGGGAGCTTGCCCCCAGTCCGTCGCCGTGTCACGGAGGGCGGTCTGGCCATCGTCACCCGCACCGCTCTGGACGAGGGCGCGGCCGAGGGCCAGTTCGACGAACGCCCGCGACGTGGGATCGGGCGTCGCCTCGAGGAACGCGCCCACCCGATTTCGGAGCACCGTCACCGCGCCTGCGTCTCGCTGAATTCCCCGAACGCGGAGCAGCTCACATAGGGGATGCGATGCGTCGCCGACGCGCCCGAGCTCGAACCAACCCGCGACCGCGCGCTCGAGCGCGACCCCGGCCTTCCCGTACTCCCCAAGGGCGGCGTACCCGCGGCCGACCGCGCCGCGCAGACTCAACGCCTCGGCGGTCACGGGCACCCGATCGAGCCACGCCTCCGCGGATGCCGCGTACCCTTCGACGGCCTCCAGATCAGCGTCGGCTGCGGACTGGACGGCATGCGCGAGCGCCCGCGACTGGGCGTTGTTGTCCAACGCCGCGAACCACGAGGACACGACCGGCCACTCGAGGAGCGCCCGCTCGCCCAGGTGGCGCCGCCCGACGTCGCGCGCGAAGGCGACGCGGGCCCAGACCTCTGCGTCGCCGTTCGTTTGGAGGAGCACCTCCTGGGTGAGCCGCACGAAGCCGCGCCACGAGAGGCCCGGAATCGTGTGCTCCAGGAGCGCTCCTCGGAAGAGCAAATCGGGGAGGGAGCGCGGAAGGGGCTCGGTGGGCGCTCGCGCGGACTGAGCCAGCACGTCGACCTCCTCGACCGTGAGCGCGCTCACGCTCGCGCTCCCAGCCAACGATCGAGCACCGCGAGGGCCAGCCGGCGGTCGATGAGCCCCTCGCGCATCGCCGTCTGCGCGTCGAAGGTGAGGACACAGTCCAAGCACGCCCGATGGCAGCGCGCGTCGTGCTCGGGCGATCCGTAGAGCACCTGACGCGCTGCCTCGAGCCAGCCGCGCCCCTCGTCCATCAGCTCGCGGACGTGCCCGGCACCCCCGGGCACGTTGTCGTACACGATGGGAGCTTGAAAGGCCGCCCCGGGGCCGACCGGCAACACGAGCACTCCGAGCTCGCGGCTGTCCACCTGGAGCATCCGAGCTCCCGCGTTCTGAAGCGCGCGCGCCAGCGTGTGTGCGACGGCCTGGCTCTTTGCAGCAGCGAACGCGAGATCATTGCATCCGCTCACGTCGAGCAGCAGCACGTCGGTGACTTGGCTCGCGGCCAGGGTTTGGTTGCGAAGGGGGGACGGCGTATCGTCGTCCCAGCACCTGCCGCGCTCCTGAGTGAGGGGTCTGTGCCACTCGAACCCATTCCGGAGATCGAGCCGCCCCGTCCCGTACTTCGGCTCACTGTCCGCGTATCCGCACTTCGTGCAAATGGCGAATCCCTTGCCCCACTCGCCCTCGTTGTAGACGAGAATCTCGCCGAGCTCCTTGTGCTTCGCGCGGAGCCCCGGGATGCCACCGAAGGACTCGACGACGTCCTCGTCTCCGTGTCCGAAAGTGATGGTCGCCTGCTCGACGGAGCCGACGCGCTCAACGGTCGTGCTCCAGCGCGGGGGATCCCAGGCCGCTGTGCTGAAGCCGTGCCTCGGAAACATCAGATCGCCCTGGGTCTTGGG
This sequence comes from uncultured Polyangiaceae bacterium, assembly GCA_964531755.1. Taxonomy (GTDB): domain Bacteria; phylum Myxococcota_A; class Polyangia; order Polyangiales; family Polyangiaceae; genus JAAFHV01. Next base: position 7,457 of record CAZHGG010000001.1, on the reverse strand, counting down.
GCCTTCGCCGCAGAGGGGGCATGGAGGCAGGTGTTGCGTGACGGCGTAGTGGAAGTGTTCGTTCTTGCACTTGGCGAAGCGACCCCGAAGGCCTTGTACGTCCGTCCCGATCGCGTTTCCCGCCCAATGCTTCAGGAGACCGCGCGACGTGACAGCCTTGCCCCCAACCAGGATCGTGGTTCCCGGGACGTACTCGACAAGCGCGAGGAGGGACGCCCGCTCTAGGCGGTAGGCATCCGGTCGCGAGGCCTGCTTTTTGATAGTCGCGTCAACGACTTTGAGTCGATGTACACCAATCGGGAACCCGTACCGCGGGAGGAACTGCTGCTCGGCAAGGGCCTCGATCGTCGTCCGCGCGAGCACGCCTTTGACGCGGTAGCGAATCGCATGCGTCGCTCGCTTGGCGTCCCCGCAATCGTCGTACGCGCGCCGTAGCTCGTCGACGTCTTGGCGTATGCGACGGAGCGCGTCGTCCAGCGCCCTTCGCACCTCCTCGAAGAATGGGTCCCAGTCAGGGTTGGCCGAATCCTTCAGCCTGTCGAAGCTGGTCCCAGCGACGAGCCGCCCGATGTCTGCCCGCGTCTCTTGGTCGTCGGCCAGGCTCTCTACATAGGCGAGAAACTGGTCCGCCGGGGCCGGATCCCTGGGAGCAGGGAACGCGGGCTTGTCAGTCATTCCGGATTCCCAGTACGCCGGCACGTCCGTGCCGATGAACCAGGCGAGGCGACCGAAGGCGTTCATGGCGCCCACCTTCGTCCCGAGGTTCGCGTGGGTCCGAATGAACTGGCCGAGGAGGAGTGCGTGGACGTGGCGCTGAACCACCCGGCGCCTATCCAGAAGGACCCGCGGGGCCCGCGGGAGCCGCCGGAAGAAGTCCCCGAAGCGGTTGAACACCTCGTGGTCGAAGGGGCTGGCGCGGCAGAACGTCACCACCACGGAGGAGCCGTCCGCCCGGCGGCCTGCGCGCCCGGCGCGCTGCACGTAGTTCGCACGCACAGGCGGGACGTTCGCCAGGAAGACCGCGTGGAGACCGCCGATGTCGATCCCCAGCTCCATGGTCGTCGTGGCGCTGAGGACGTTGCGGGCTCCGATCTTGAAGAGGTCTTGGTTCCTGCGGTTTTCCCGCGCGCTCGGCTGCGCCGAGTGCTCCTCGGCCCAGAGGCCCCTCTTCATCAGCGGCTCCTTCTGCTCACGACGATGACGCCCGATCCGCGGATCGGCGTCGAGCTCCGCGGGGGTGACCGGGCGAAGATCGCGCACGCTCCCCGTGTCACCGTGGCCAGGATAGGGAGCACATCCGAGCACGCTGCGCGGCCACACGAGACCCACGCTGGCGGACCGGAAGAGCGCGGGAGGAGCGCGAAACGTGAGCCCCCGGAAGTCGATACGAATTCCCGTGGTGACGCCGCCTTCGTGCTCGACCTTGTCACTGACTTGGACCCAGGCGAGACCGCTGGTTCGAAGCTGCTCGTACGCGGCCGAGAGCAGCCGAACCGCATCGTCGTCCGTCGCGCTGGGACCAAGGATCGCGAGGGCGAAGCGACGACGCCGGTGGCGATCGCTCGCTCCGAGAAACGAGGGTGTCCTTCGCTTGAAGCTGATCGACAGCGGGCACCATTTGCCGAGAACCTGGCTATACTCGTACTCCCGGTCGCTCTCGTCGTGACCCGTCGTGACGATCCCGCCGCTGCGTAGTGTGTCGCAGAGCGCCGCGAGAACGTCCGGCCATGCCTCCGCGAGCGCCCGCGGGAGCACACCAACGAGACCATCCGGAACCGCGAGTGAGCTGAGTCCAGGATACGACACTTCGACGAGCCCCATCGTCTCGAGCGAAATGGCCGTGGGAGACGTGGACACAAGCTCGCGCGCGATGGGGGTCTCCAGCCTCTTTCGAACCTCTGCGCGGTTGTTCGCGCGTTGGTCGGAGGCGCTCTGCCGCCAGTGCTCCGCGGTCTGACGCGCGCCCTCGTCTCGGTCGAGGAGCTCGTCGAGGATCTTATCGCGTCGGAGTCGTTGCACGAGCGTTTCGAGCGAGATTCCCGCGTCGAGGGCTTGGAGCTTTCGCTCCAACTCGGCGATCTTGTCCTCGAGATGAACGCGCTCGGACGGTGTGGCGTCCGTGAGGTCCTCCTTGGCCCGCCCGAGGTCCCGCCTCCAAAGCTTCGCCTGCGCGGGATCGTCGACAGCTACAGCCTTCGCGAGTCGGGCCCGAAAGAGCAGTCGCTCGTGCTGAGCGGCGAGCGTGGCCCCGAGCGAGGCGGAGTCTCCACGGCTGTCGCTGAACGCGAGCAGGCGTCGCCCCTCCGCAGGAAGCCACGCTCGAAGTGGACTCGCGGCGGGCGGAAGGGCCATCAACACCGTCTCGGCGGCGACGTTCCTGGCGACGCGCATGCCGACCGTGAATCCGTCGAAGCGGCGGTGCTCTTCATCGTCCTCGTCGAGATCGGGCGTCCGTGTCTGCCCACAGCGCGTACAGCAACCGACGGACACGAGAGGGACGACGCCCTGCCCAGGGCCGAGGACCTCGCCGTCGGATGGACTCACGTCGTAGCGCGACGCCGGCTCCGTATCGTGCTCGGAGCGCCTGGTGTCGGTCGCCGCGGCGCACAGCTTGGCGCGCTGGTGGAGCGAGCGCCCGGTCGAAGCGATGACCCGTTCCCCAGCATCGATCAGCCGAGCACCCAGAAAGACCTCGCCGCAGCGCCTGCAGCGATAGAGGGGCAGTGCGACGGAACGGCAGTGCGGGCAGGCATCCACGGCGCCTGCGACCAGCGCGCCCCGCCCAAGCACGCGGCGCTCTTCCGGAGGACACTTCGGACTGAGACAAACGGAGAGCCCCTCGGGCCCGCGCGTCAGCACGTGCAAGCGGTGAGGGACCAGCGGGTGCTGCTCGACGGTATCGCGGGCCGCGGCGGCGAGCGTGAGCAGCGCGAGCGTCGCCCTTGCCATTCTGCGACCGTCGCCCGCCGTCGTGGGCTGGCCCCAGAGGCGCGCGGCGAGCTCGGACAGCGG
>CAZHGG010000001.1:0-4345 GCA_964531755.1 uncultured Polyangiaceae bacterium | reverse complement strand
CGTCGCCCGCCGTCGTGGGCTGGCCCCAGAGGCGCGCGGCGAGCTCGGACAGCGGGACCGGGCCCCCTCGAAGGGCTTCGTCGAGCTCTCGCACCATCGCGACGCGACGCAGGCCAGCCCGGAGCAGGACGGCGGGCGCCGACGTCACCATGGCCACGTCCTCGCCGAGGAGAGGTGTGAGCACGCTCTCCCGGAGCATCCCGCAGGCCTCCGCGTCGTCGCGAATTTGTGGCTCACCGCCGTCGTCCGCCGAGAGGGTCTGCAGGCCGAGTACCGCGTTGGCGGCCGCGGCCAGCGTGTCCAGGGCGTTTGGCGAGTCGACAAGGGTCGCGTCGAAATCGCCGGGGGCCACCTTCCCCTGAACCGCCGCCACGTCGGACTCCTCACGCGAAAACAACGCCGCCCCAAAACGGGCAAGCTCCCCGGCCTCGCCCGAACCGATGGTGGCCGAGGACGCGAGGCAGAGAACATCCTCGCTTCGCCGGCCACACCGCGCGACGAGGCGCCGGAGAAGGAGCGTCATCTCCGCGGCGAGCGTGCCCGCGTAGAGGTGGGCCTCGTCGAGCACGATGACCCGCAGGTTCTGCCCGAAGAAGACCTCGTCTTGCGGGCGCGAAAGCATGTACTCGAGCATCGAGTAGTTGGTGACGACGATGTCGGGCGTCGGGCCGTGCTCAGTTCGTCGGCCGTGCGCATCTTGCAGCCCACGCGCTTGCTCGCGCGTGCGGAAACGACACGCGTCCCAGACCTCTTCGCCGACCTTGTCGGCGGCAGCCTTGTCCTCGGGTGTCTCGCCCGTGAAGTGAAAGAGGGTGAGCTCGGTCTGGCCTCGAAGCCAGTCGTAGAGCCGCTTCACCTGGTCGTTCACGAGCGCGTTCATGGGATACAGGATGAACGCGCTCACGCCTTGCCCTGGCACACGCGGCGAGTCGAGGAGCGCGCGCAGCGCCGGCAAGAGGAAGCTCTCGGTCTTTCCGGCGCCCGTGCCAGCCGTCACCACCATGGCCGGCCGGGAGCCATCCTTTCGACGCACCGTCTTGGTGAGCGCCTCGGCCTGATGGGAGAACAGCGCACGATCGCGCGGCACCGCTCCGCGCGCGTCGAGGTGCCTCGCGAGGCGCTCGGGGAACTCGCCGCGATCGACGAACGATTGCAGCGTGAGGCCCGAGTGCAGCGCCGGGAACGCGCCCTCGACCCACAGCTCTTGAACGACTCCTCCGTCCGCGGCCGAGCCCGACCAGAGCTGACGGGCGATCCGCGCGACGTCTTCCCGCTGCGTCCACAGCTCGCTCGCGTAGTAGTCGACGAGGCGCTTCTTGAGAGACTCGGCGAGGTCGAGGGCGTCGATCATTTCTTTTCCGGGGTCGGGGCGGCGCCGAGGAGCTGGCGGAGGGCGAGGCGGCGAAACGCTTCGTGGTGAATCGCGGATCGATAAGCGAGGGAGCGAGGAGCGAGCGCGAGGAGCCCCGTGACGCGTGCCAAGGACAGTCCGAGCTCGGCAGCGGCGGCGACGGCGAGGCGGTCCTCCTTCGCGGCGCGGCCACGTCGTGGGAGGGGGTCGCAGAGCTGCTCGGAGAGCGCGCGCCGGAGGTCCGCGCGCCGATCTTCGTGTGGCTGTTCGACGCTCTCGCAGAATCCCGAAGTGCTTTGTGGTCCCAGCGCCAACAGGCGCTGGGCTGCACGACGGTAGTCACTGAGAGGCTCCGAACGAGGCGCTCGACGAAGTTCGTCGAAGACGGCATTCGCAGTCGAACGATCGCCGTACGCAGATCGCCAGTCGGGCTCCAGGATCTGGCGTACCCCGCGAAGCCAGCGCTCCTCAGACCCGTCATCTCGCTCCTCGAAAAAGTCGGCCAGGTCGCGCGAGGACGCCCCGAACAGCGGATCGCGCGCAAGCCACGCACGCGCCGTCAGCGCGGGGTACCGCCGGGTGAGGTCACGCACGCTCGCGCGGTACGGATCCGCCAAGAAGGGAACGCCGATGGCCCGTATCGCCAGAAGCGCGGCGTGCGCGCCCCGGTCGTCGGGGCCCATACCGTCCGACCACCTCTCGGTCCACGCGACGACCTGCCGCGTAGCTCCGGCGTAGAGCGCGGCGGCTCGAGGGGCAGCGGGCAGGGTCACTGCGGAGAAAGGCTCTCCCGAAACCGCGAGTGGCACGGCCCCAAGGGTGCCATCTTCGAACCAGACGAGGAGCCGGTGTTTCGGATCGACGTATTCCAGGCCCTGGGCGATCACCAGCCTCCAGGCCCCACCGCGCTCGATGAGCGACCCGCCGCGACCTCGGTTCACGACGGCTCCACAGATGGAGTGCCCGGCGTCGGTCTCTGCGGCGGCGCCGTGAGAGCCTTCGCAGGCGATCAGGGCTTCTCCGTAGCCGAGGGGCCGACCGGGGAGGGGCGCGGCACCCGCCGCGATCATCCCGAGGGTCAGGTCGCCAGCCAGGAGCGACTGATTCGCCCCCATGTTTCCCGGGAGACTGAAGCGAAGGCGGCGCGCACCGGCGATACTGTCGAGCTCGACCTCCGAGCCCGGCCGGATCCTTTCCCACGATCCAGCGACGCGCTTCCACGCCCCCAGGGAGAGTGCGACACGACGCTGGACGGACCGAGTCCCCCGCGGTCCCTTCAGCACAACCCGAACGATGGCCGTCGGACTCTCGGGGCCGGCTTGGATCCGGCCCGTCGCACCGACCGTGGTGCCGTGGACGTCGATCGGCTCGAGGGAGAGCGCGGCACCCGCGAACGAGACCGTCGTCACCGTCCACGGAGGAGCCACGTCAACGAGGAGCTCTCCGGGAGAGCCCGGCTCGAAGGCGCGCAGGAGGCTCACGCGAACATCCAGGTCCTCGACCTTCGCTTTGCCGGACGCCCACACGAGCTCGCCGTCGACCCGAATCGTGCACGGCCCGCGCGCACGGACGGCCCATCGCTCCCCGAAACGCTGAGGCGGGATGGCGGCGGGCTCGACCTCGGGAGCCCTGTCGCTCTCGACGAGGACGACGAGCGTCCCAGGCTCATCCGTGGCCACCGGGACGACGACGGCTTCTTCGTGCCAGAGGGCCAGCGCGCGGGCTTCAGACGTCGGCGTACCGTCTCGAAAGCGCAGCTCGACGTCGACTTCGGAAACCGGCGGCAGGGCGATCGCATCGTCGAGGGTCGGCCTCAGCTGGTTCTCTTGAAGCATGAAACGACAGCGCTTCTTCCCGTCGATGAAGAGGTCGACGACGGACTCTCCCCTCATGTCGAAGCTCGGGCGAAACGGGCGCGGCGTCGCCAACAGCTGAAGGTCACCGTCGAAGTACGCGGCACCGAGCGGAGCGCTGTCGTCGACGCTGTCCGCGGCGCGCGGGCAGGCGCGGAGGACGGCAAGCACAGCATCGACCACGGTGGAGCGCAGCCAAGGTGAGGTACGAATCGCCTCGAGGTCCGTCGGCGAGGGGCTCGCGCCGCGGCTCCGCCTGAGCGCGCCCCAGAGGTGCCTGAAGCCGGGATCGCCATGAATCGGGTCCGTCAGAGACCTCGTGGCGTCCGGCAGCGCGCGGGTGCCCGAGAGGAACGCCGAAAGGGACGCGATGGATCCTTCGGGCAGCCCGATCTGAAGGAGGACGGTCTGGTAGTACTCCTGCGCTCCGATCGACTCGGACCGACGCAAGCCGAATCGAGCCGCCGCGGCGCGCAGCGCGTCTTTGACATCGCGTGTGGGCTGGCCGATCGGCGTGAAGAGCAGCGACCGGACGGCCGGCGCGCACGCCAGGTTCGCGACGAAGGGCCACAGGTTGTGCACCGAGTCGTGACGTCGCGCGGTTTCGGCAGCGAGCGCGAGGAAGACGAGGCCGAACGCTTCCTGAGCTTCGACGAGAAGGGGGTCCCTCGACGCTGGGAGATGGCACGCGCCGAGCTGAGTCTTCCCGAGACAGGCGGCGACTTGGTTCGCGTCCAGACCGCGGTACCAGTTTCGGAGCGTCACGTAGTCGAGATCATCGAAGCCGAGGCTGGCCAGGGACCAAGGCGCCGTCGGGTCCCCGGCCCCGGTGAGGTGGCCCTGGGCCTGCGCTCGAGAGAGAATCGCCCGCGCCCCGTCTCGAACCAAGCGCGCTCCGGTCCACCCTCCCAAGATCGCCACGCCGTGACCCCCTTCCGTTCCGATGTCACCCGTCGACCGAGCATGCTCGCTCGCTTGGATGAGGTAGTCACGCACCATCGCAAGCGGTCCCCGGCGGGGGCCAGGGTTCGAATCTGGGAACAATGGCTGACGGAGAGCTCGCGCAGCTCGCTGAGGCGAGGACGCTGTCAAGCGACAGGAGGAATTGACCCCCTTGCGTCAGTAAAACTGACCCCCCTCC